>CAZMMN010000079.1:3256-4735 GCA_964567405.1 uncultured Rickettsiaceae bacterium
ATAGATGCTTATAATAAGTCAATAAAATTAGCTCCTGAGTTATCAATACAGGCTTATAATGGCTTAGGTAACTCACTTATGGCTTTGGGCAAACTAGATTCTGCTATCAATAAATATAATAAAGCTATCGAATTAGGACCTGATGTGCCGGATCCTTACAACGGCAAAGGAAATGTTTTGCTAATGCTTGGCAGAGCAGAAGAAGCTATAGAGGCATATAATAAAGCTATCGAACTAAAACCAAATGCAGCTTGCTATGGTAACAAAGTGAATGCACTTATGGCGATAGGTAAGTTAGATGAGGCATTAATTTTCTGTAATGAGGTGATCAAACTACAACCTAATGATTTTAGTGCTCATAATAATATTGGAAGTATTTTAGCAATTTTAGGAAGATTTCCCGAATCCTTAGATGAATATCATAAAGCAGTTACACTTAATCCTAATTTTTCTCACGGCTATGAAAATAAAGGAAACGTTTTACATATTATTGGTCAATCCGTAGAGGCTTTAAAATTATATGATAAAGCTATTATATTAGAATCAGACCCTACTAATTTATATAGGCTTCTTAGCAAGAAGGCGATGGTTTTATCTAGTATCGAGCAGCCTGAGCAGGCAATAGATGCTTACGATCAGGCCATTTCGTTGCTACCATATGAAAGTAGTGCATATAATGATAAAGGTAATGTTTTATATGCCCTTGGTCTATATGAAGATGCAATTGAGCTATATAATGAAGCTATAATGCTGAATCCAGGATTATTAGAAGCTCATAATGGTAGAGGAAATAGTTTATTAGCCTTGGGGCGTCATAAGGGAGCTATAACTTCATATAAGCAAGCTATTATGTTAGATAAAAATTTTGCTTTTGGTTATCATAATTTAGCATCTGCTTTGGCTCAACTTGGTAAATATGAAGAAGCAATAAAATATTATAATAAAGCTGTAGAGTTAAAACCAGATTATACTGATGCTTATTTGAATTTAGGTAGAGTATCAGCTGCTGCTGGTAATTTTGGTGATGCTGTAAGATCATATGACCAGCTAATGGCACTACAACCCACCTATTTTAGTGATCATTATAAAAAAGCAACATTGTTAGCATCTAAGGCTTTAAAATCAAAAAATTATAGCAACACACTAGCAATCTATGAGGAAGTTATCCAATTTAAGCATCAGTTTATAATGCTTTATTGCGCTCATGGGATGCTTTTACGCGAGTCGGGAAATGAAACAAGGGCGTTAGAAAGTTTTAGTAAAAGTTATAGCTTTGCGCATAACCTTGCAAAAGACTATAGCTATAAAGGTTTTGCGTTGCTAAAACTTGGACTTTATGTTGAAGCGATTAACGCATGCGATAGCGCTATTGAAATCAAAGCGGATTTTGCAGCTTCCTACCATAATAAGGCTGCTGCGTTGGCTACATTAGGTGATCATAATGCAGCTATTACTGAATTTAATCAGGCAATAAGGTTA
>CAZMMN010000080.1:0-4713 GCA_964567405.1 uncultured Rickettsiaceae bacterium
AGGCAATATGCCAGGCATACGTTGAGCCAGCATAGATTTACCAGACCCAGGCGGTCCGTACATTAATAAATTATGTCCGCCGCTAGCTGCAATTTCTAAAGCACGTTTAGCTATTTTTTGCCCCCTTATATCTCGTAAGTCTGGATAGATTATTTGGCTGTCATCAACTTCTGGGGATGGCGGGGTGAGAACTTGCGTACCTTTAAAATGGTTTACCAGCTCAATTAGATTGCCTGCTGCCAAAATTTTGGGATTGCCCGACCAAGCGGCTTCCGTTCCATTACCTCGCGAGCAAATCAGTCCTTTATCGCGCGCTAATGCACCAATTGCCGCTGGCAGGGCGCCATTAATTGGCAAGATAGAGCTATCCAAGGATAACTCTCCTATGACCAGATACTCTTTTATCTCCTCAGACGGTAATACTCCCATACTAGCAAGAATGCTAGCAGCGATTGCTAAGTCAAAGTGACTACCTTCTTTAAGCTGATCCGCTGGAGCAAGGTTAATTAAAATCTTTTTTGCAGGTAATGCCAGCCCTATAGAATGAATGGCAGCCTTTACTCTTTCTCGCGATTCAGCGATAGTTTTATCAGCAAGTCCTACAATAGTAAAAGCAGGTATTCCCGCAGATATTTGCACCTGCACATCTACATCAATTATATCCACTCCGTTAAAAGTTAAACTAGCTACATGTATTATCATTTTTGTTATTTTTACTTAATCTTCTCCTTAGATGTTATCAATATGTTTGCCTTGCAGTAATTTAGAAACTGCGTAATTAAGTTTCCTCTCCATAAAATTTTGAGTAAACTCCCCTGCCTCGGTGATAGTTTTAGTAATTTGCTCCCTATCATGGCTCTTGATTATATTTTTTAATGTTATAATTATTGCTTGAATTTGCGCAATTTCCTTTTTTTCCAGCATTTCTGAGGCTTCTACAAGAGTATTTTCTAAGTAATAAATCATTAACTCAGCTTCTACTCTAGATTCTTGCAATAATTTGTTGTAATGATCGCTTGCCGCACTTTTATATGCTTCTTCTAGCATAATTTGGATTTCTTCATTACTGAGATCATGGCTAACTTTAATTTCAATATTAGAGTAGTTATTAGTAACTTTCTCAAATGCGGAAACTGATAATATCCCATCAGCATCAACGGAAAATTTAACATCTACCTTAACACCGCCTGCTTTCATAGCTGGTATAAGCAGCTCAAACTTTGCAAGAGAGCGACAATCTGCTGCCATCTCCCTCTCTCCTTGAGTGATATGGAATAATATTGCAGTCTGATTATCTACAAAGGTAGTGAATTCCTTAGTAACCGCAAGAGGAATGGGACTATCTTTAAGGATGATTTTCTCAACTGAGCCTCCATATAACTCCATCCCGATAGAGAGAGGCAAAACATCAATAAGCAAGGATTTTTTGTGACTAGAAGTGAGGTTTTCTGCTTGCAAGGCAGCTCCGAACGCTACAACTTTATCCACATCTAAATCATCTAAGATGGGCATGGCTGGAAAATATTGGTTAAGCATTTTTTTTATTAGGCTAATTCGGCTTGATCCACCAACTAAAATAATGCCGTCAATATGAGGATTGCCTGCTTGGTTTATAGCAGCCTGCATAATATTAATCGTGCGTTTTATTAGTGTGGTAATTAGTTGCTCAAATGTCTCTTTATCAAGAGTCAGTTTTGTTCTCCTTTGCGAATATAAAGCCGCGAAATGATCTGTAGTAGCCATAAGCTCCTTAGCCTGCTTAGCAATAAGTAATAATTCTTCTGAGTCTGTTAAATGATGTTTTGCTTTAAAGTGGTCAGCAATTATGCTATCTATGTCATCACCGCCAAGCATGTTATCGCCGTTAGTAGCAATTACCTGCAGTACGCCAGCGCTTATCCGCAGAATAGAAACGTCAAAAGTCCCTCCTCCTAGATCATAGACAAGATAGCATCCTAAATTATTATTATTTAACCCATAAGCATACGCCGCTGCTGTAGGTTCAGCAATCAGCCGCACAACTTCAAGGTTTATACTCTTCGCAGCCAGTATTATTTCCCCTCTGGCTTTGCTGTCAAAGTAAGCAGGTACTGTAATAACTGCTTGATTTATTTCAGTATCTAAATATCGCTCAGCTTGCTTTTTTAAGTATTTCAATATTTCTGCAACAATTAGCGGCGGGGTTAAGATCCTATCTCCCATTTTTATCTTTACTATGTTGCTGTTATCGTTTGCCAATAAGTCTTTGGCTGCGTATGCTAAAGCAGGGGTATTTAGAATTTGTTCTTTACTCTTGCCTAATAATCGTTTGATAGACCTAATCTTCCTGCTTACAATATCACTACTGCCAACAATCAAATCATTTATCGCGGTTACAGTGGAAGGAATAAGTTCTCTAGCACGCTCATCAGGAATTATTAAAGGAGAATAATTTTGGGAAAAAGAAATTAACGAGTTGGTAGTGCCAAAATCTATGCCTACCGTAAAACTATTAATTGTATTTAACTTACTTGAGTTTTTTGCCTCGCTAATTTCTAGTATTTGCATTTTCTACTTTTACTTTAATATTATTAATTAAATTATTTAGATAGCGCAATTCAATTATATTATTCTGCATAGCTGTTAATTGCCGTTGGGCAAAAGATTCTTGAATATTATTAATAATTGTTTTTTGTTGCTCTACTTTCTGACTATAAAAATTTTCTATCTCCTTTACTTCCTGAAGCTGCTCTAATTTTTCTAAATCGTGCCAAATTTTTTCTAGCGTATAGTTTGTTACGTGCTTAGTAGAATTAAAATTGCTGCAATCTATTGCCTCTAAAGAAAGTAAATATTCAGCGCGTGCTAAATCATCCTTTAATGTAGAATAAGCTTTATTTAAGTTCATTGAAATTGATAAGCACTGTTCTTTTTGTTGATTATTTTCTGCCTTATCAGGATGATACTTCATTTGCATTTCTAAATATCGCTGATTGAGTAAGTTGAAGTCTATTTTATATATCTTTTCTAGGTTTAATAATTCAAAGTAATTCATTAATTTTAGCTTAAATATTGGAGCCTTTATTATTTTCTTACCAGATAACCCCTCCCTTTAGATAGTCAACCCAGAATTTACCCAATCACGATTAAATATTTCTAACCCCTTTATTGTTAAGGGATGATCTATCAACTGCCTAACAATTTTGGGGGGGATCGTAATTGCGTCTACTCCTATCATCGCAATTTGCCAAAAGTGAGCGGGATGCCTAATGGAGGCAGCAAGAATTTGAGTATGAAAGTTAGCGTAATTGCTATAAGCTTGCTTAATATTTGCTATCAGCTCTAATCCATTTTGTCCATTATCTTCTAAACGACCTAAAAAAGGCGAAATATAACTCGCACCTGCTTTAGCAACTATCAAGGCCTGATTAATTGAAAAACATAAAGTCATATTGACTTTTACTTGTTTATCAGAAAAATATTTACAGGCTTTAATTCCATCACACGTAATTGGGATTTTTATGACTATATTGTCGGCTATCTCTAAAATCTTTTCTCCTTGCTTTATTATGCTGTGAAAGTCGCTAGCAGTAACTTCCACGCTAACGTGTCCTTTAGTAATTTTACAAATATTACTAACACTTGTCTTAAAGTCTTCCTTGTTTTTAGCAAGTAAAGAAGGATTAGTGGTAACACCATCTATAATTCCTAAATCTACAGCCTCTTTTATATCTTCAGTATCAGCGCTATCTAGAAAGATCTTCATTAATTTAATTTCGTTAGAATTAAGTCTAATTGTTCCATGTCTTTATAATGAAATGTAAGCTTACCACCAATCGGATAATCTTCAATAGTTATTTTTACTCCGAATTTCTCCGACAAACTGCGCGCTAGTAATTGTAAATCATCACCTTGATTATTATGATTTTGTAGCCATCTTTTAGTTCTTTCCGAGGTTGGCTCCTTAGTATATTCGCGCTTTGACCAATTTTTTACTATATCTTCTGTTTGTCTAACATTTAAATCATTTTTAATAATATAATCCGCTATTGCTTCTGCGCTTTCATGACTTATTAAACATCTAGCATGCCCCATCGTCAATTGCTTTTTGTTAATCATCTCTTTAATAGAAAATGGCAGCTGATTTAATCTAAGCAAGTTAGCTATATGACTACGACTTTTACCTAGCATTTGACTAAGCTGCTCTGCAGTATAATTAAATTCGCTTACTAATCTTTCCAGTCCTTCCGCTTCTTCAATAGCCGAGAGCTCTTCTCGTTGAATATTTTCAACCAAAGCGATTTCTAGCGTTTCCTTAGAGGTTATATTTTTTATGATTACGGGAATATCTGTGAAATCATTAAGCTTACAAGCTCTCCATCGCCTTTCGCCGGCAATGATTTTGTATTTTTCATCTTGACTTTTGCTTACTATAATTGGCTGTAACAAGCCAGTATGTTTTATTGAATCAGCAAGTTCCCTGATCTTATCATAATCAAAGTTTTTTCTAGGTTGATAATCTCCTACTTCAATTTTATCAATATCTATTATCTGTACTGCATCTTCTTGGCTAACTGGCAACACCCCTTCTTTAAGAAGCGTTGATAATCCTTTGCCTAGTCCTTTATTTTTCATTTATAAGCTCTTGCAAAATTGCTTTGTTTAAAATCTCTCTAGTAAGCTGCATATAAGCCAGTGAACCAGGACACTTATGATCATAAATTACTCCCGGCT
>CAZMMN010000081.1:0-1248 GCA_964567405.1 uncultured Rickettsiaceae bacterium
GTTTGCGCGTAAAATAATGAGCGCAAAAGAGGAAAATTACGGGCAAAAGGAAGAAATTGACGGGCAAAATCTTAAGAAAATTGAGCTGCAAAATTTTGAAGAATATCGGGGGAAATTAAAGGAGAATGGCGTCATTATTGACAGAAAAGAAAGGCAGCGAATCATAGAAGAAGGAGAAGAAGTAGAAGAAGGAAAAAAAGGACTAAAAGGTAAAGCAGCGGAGCTAGGGCTCAGCTTAAATCAAGACCACCCGCTTCTAGAATATGAAAAGCTGCTGGAAGAGGTGACCGGGCTGGTTGAATATCCGGTAGTGATGACCGGGAAAATAGAGGAAAGATTTTTTGAGTCGCCCCGACCTTTTGCTTTTTATATGCAAAAACCCACCGACAAAGCGTACGAAAATGTAGGATTGCCTCATGAACTAATTATTGTGGCAATGAAAAGCCATCAACGCTATTTCTCTTTATTTTACAAAGAAGAGGGTAGACTTAGGCTTGCTCGAGATTTTCTCTTTGTCAGTAATATTCCATCCTCTGATAGTGATAATGAAATAGGTAAGGAAACAGTTAAGGAAATAGTTGAGGGCAATCAAAAGGTACTGCGCGCTCGCCTCAGCGACGCATTATATTTATACCAGCAGGATTTAAAGCTCCCAATAAGCTACTATGAAGAACAACTGCAGAAAATGAGTTTTTATAAAAATAATGGCAGCATACAGAATAAGGTTGAAAGAATAGCGGAGAAGGTTGAAAGGATGAAAGAACTAGGAGAGTTGTTATTGGCTCTAGCTTTTGGTCCTTCTTCTCAACATACAGAGCAAGGAAAAGAAATGCTGACAGAAGCAATTAGACTATCTAAGCTAGACTTGGCTTCCCAAACAGTACAAGAATTTCCTGAACTACAAGGCATAATTGGCTATTATTACGCTTTAGTTTGCTTAAAAAATAAGGAAATAAAACACGAGCAAATTGCAGTAGCTATCCGACATCATTATAAGCCAGTCGGCATGTCTGACAAAGCCCCTTTTGGACTTGCTGCTTCCTTATCTCTCATTGATAAGTTAGATAGTTTAATTACTTTAATGTCGGCAGGCGCGCAAGTTACAGCTAGCAAAGACCCATACGGACTGCGTAGAATGGCTTTAGGAATTATTCGAATTATTGTAGAGAACTTTACAGAAAATAGTATTACTGAGCTTAGATTTAAACTAAAACCTATAATTAGTGAAACAATAAAAGACGAATCGCT
>CAZMMN010000081.1:1315-4509 GCA_964567405.1 uncultured Rickettsiaceae bacterium
GATTGATGAATATCTTGACTTAGCGGCAGACAAGACAGATGCAGATAATCCTATCGATATACTGGCAATGCTGAACAAAATTGAAGCCCTAAATGATTTTCTTCCGACGCAACAAGGACAAAACTTGCTAGCCGCTTATAAAAGGGCGCATAATATCCTTCGCGGCGCGGAGCAACATAATCCGCAGGTTAACGAGCAAGATTTTTCTTCAAAATATGAAAGCGACTTATATGAAAGCGCTCAAGAAGTAGACAACAAACCGCTTCGGAAAATCGATATCGACGAACAATTAAACAACTTGTCCTCCCTCGCAGTTCCCCTCAACAACTTCCTCGACAATGTAACAGTCATGGATCGAGACCCAAATATCGCCCGCAAACGTCTGGCGCTTTTACATTACATAAAATCCCTATTCCACTGCGTGGCAAGATTTGATCGGCTGTTATAGGCGAGGCTCTATATTTTAACGCTTGTTATTTCATCTCTTTAGGCAAAGGCACAGGGTCGTAGCCGCCGCTACTAAATGGTTGACATTTTAGCAAGCGGCGTATTATTAGCCAGCTGCCTTTCAAGCTACCGTGAACCATCACTGCTTCTTGAGCATACATAGAACAAGAAGGATAATAACGGCAATTTTTGCCCAGCCAAGGCGAAATAAAAAATTGATAAAATCTAATAAATATTATTAGCAATTCTCTCATCAGATCACTTTACTTAAGATCACTTTGCTATAGGCACTGCATTTTGCTCAGGTTTTTCCTTGTCGTCCATTATCTCTAGCTTCTTTTCGACTGATTCATTTTTACGGGTAGAAAGATTAGCAAGCACTATCGCATTAACAAAAAACAAACTAGCTAGGACAATGGTAGTTTTAATTAAAAAGTTAGCGGCAGAACGACTGCTCACTAATCCCATATTATTCCCCCCCCCTATTCCGCTAAGCCCATCGCTGCTGGTTTTTTGCAAAAGAATTACTATAATTAATAGCATTGCAATAACTACTTGAATAAAAAGTAATATATTCATCATTAGGGTAAAAGATTTTTATTTAACATTTGAGGTAAATCCTTATCATTCAAAGACGCTCTGCCTACTAACAGTCCCGCCATATGAGGCAAGTTCAGCATATTTTTGAAATTATCTACATTTACCGATCCACCATACACTAAGCTCACATTATTTGCAACTTGGCTCTGCCTCAAAAATGATTCCATTAACTCAAATATCTCAAGCAACTGGGTTACAGATGGCACAATCCCGGTACCTATAGCCCATAATGGTTCGTAGGCGATTATTATTCTTTTATCTGTGCAAGGGAGGCAATTCGCTAACTGTTCGGCTAAAAATTCCTTATGCTGATTATTTTTTCTTACTTCCTGCGATTCTCCAATGCAGATAATAGGGCAAATTTCTGCGGCTAAACAATTAGCGGTTTTTTGTTTGATTATGCTGTCGCTTTCAGAGAATGCGCTTCGATATTCGCTATGCCCTATCAAAGAATAATTAACCCCGCAGCTTTTGACTATCTCAGCTGAATACTGACCAGTAAACGAGCCAAATTTAGCTGTCGCCGCCGCGACATTTTGAGAACAAAAATCTATAGATGGAAACATATCAGCTAGGCAAGCAAGATAAGGTGCGGGCGGAGCAATAATTAATCGATTGCTATAATCCTTACTGCTAATGGCGTTGCAGAATTTCATCGCCTGCTGCAGACTAAGATTCATTTTCCAATTAGCAATGATGAAGTAAGACATAAGGAAATAACTTGCAGATGCTTGATTAGATGACTATTTTAAGTACTAGTAAATTAATTATAAATATATAACTTGCTTCTATGCTAAATAATATTAGAAAAATCGCTGATAAGCTAGCAGTAAGAATTCTATTGGTTATAATAGCTTTTGCCTTTGTAGGGTGGGGCATCAAGGATGTAATGCAATCACCCCCTCATTCTGCCTTGGTTACTTTTTCCTCGTCTAAACCTATTTCTGAAGAGGCTTTTTTAAAAGCAAAAAACGAAATAATTAATATTTTGCAAAAGCAAAGCGGAATTGATATTAGCGCCGAAAAATCCAAGGAATTAGGAATCAATAAAATGGCGCTAGACCAGCTGATAAATGATAGAATGCTAAGTTATCTTTGCGACTATTATCAATTAGATATTACTGAAGAAACTGCTTTATCTTTAATTAAGCAGTCCCCCATTTTTAAGAATGAGCGAGGGGAATTTGATATTAAAATCTTTAATTTATTCAAGAAATATTATTCTTCAGAAGAGGAATATTTATTAACTATTAAAGAAAAAATTTTAAATAATATTTTGCTCACCATTTTTTTAGAAAGCTTCAAAAGCCCTGCAATTATGGTAACTAATATTATTGATTACATGGCAGAAGCCCGCAATGTTAATATAGTAGAAATGGATCTAACAATTAAAAATTCGCCTGTTGTTACTCCCAGCTCAGACACACTCCAGCAATTCTATCAAAATAATCAAGAATTATTTAAAACCCCTGAAAGTCGAAGTTTTTCTTACTTTATAATTCCTACTAGCTGGCTCCTCAAAAAAATTAACCTCAATAATGATGAAGTTATAAGTTTTTATAATGAAAATAAAGATAATTTTGCCGGCAAGGAATTTAGCAAAGTTAAAAAAGAAGCAAAAGAAATGTTAACTCAAGAAAAACTTAATGAATTAACGTTCGAATTAGCAAAAAATCTTGAAGATGACGTAGCAAGTGCCGGTAATTTAGTAGAAATATCGCAAAAATATGACATGCCTATCCATAGACTTTCTAATATTACCTTCGATGATCTTATAGCTAATCAGCCAGATTTTGCTGTTGCTGCCGATAATATATTTGAGCTTACCGAAGGCGAACTCTCATATCCTATAGAACTACAAAATAAGGGGGGCTTGCTGCTAGTAGAGCTAAAAGACATCAAACCAAGTAAAATTGAAGATTTTGCGGTAAGCTTCGATAAAGCCAAAATGCTGTGGGAAAATCAACAGATAATAAATGCCAATCTTAAAACCCTGAATGAGCTTGCTTTATCATACGAGCCAAATAAAGGAGAGTTAAAGAATTTCCCAGCAAAAGGAATTAAGATAACTGCTAAATTAACTCTAAGCCGCCACCGAGCTTGATGAAATGTATACTCAGTTTATTTCTCTGAAAAATCAGTAATTA
>CAZMMN010000082.1:0-4426 GCA_964567405.1 uncultured Rickettsiaceae bacterium
GTTTTCACGTGAAAAAGCTAGCCAAGCAGGATAAAAAGCTGCAGATGGGAATTGTGCAAAGTTTTAAATATATCGCGCGCTCTAAATATTTGTGGCTTATGCTAATTTGCTCAGCAGCATTTGGGCTGTCGATGAATTTGGTGGAGGCAGTATGGAAAGCTAAAATTAAGGAATTATATCCCACCGTAAATAGTTATGCTGAATTTAACAGTCTGTATATCCTCTGGACTGGGATTGCCATTATGGTAATGACTATTGTAGGCAACAATATAATGCGTAGCTATAGCTGGTTTGTAGCAGCGATAATTTCGCCAATTATAATCCTGGTTACAGGAGTGGCATTTTTTATTTTAGTGGTGTTTGAAATGCAAACATTATCGTTATTAGAAGGAGTGATTGTGATGTCGCCGTTAGCGCTTGCAGTATCAATCGGTGCTATCCAAAATGTGCTAGCCAAAGGAACTAAATATTCAATTTGGGATACTTCTAGAGAAATGCTCTATATTCCACTGGATAAAGAGTTAAAAACCAAAGGCAAAGCGGCAGTAGATGTCATTAGCTCTAAAATTGGCAAGTCTTCTAGCGGTTTATTGCAATCCATTATTTTTACTTTAGCGCCAACTGCCACCTACAGTTCTATTTCCCCAATTTTAATGGCAATTTTTACTGCGGTTTGTTTGATTTGGATTTATGCAGTGAGAAAAATATATATTGAATATCAGAAAATAGTTTAACCTCTTAAAGGAGCGAAAGCTGATCTATTTTATAGGTTTGTTGAGAGACCATTCGTTGACAGGAAGAAAAATAAGTTTTATAGTTTTAATTGACCTGTAGCTAAGATTTTTATTAAATTTAAAATCATGCCTACGTTTTAATCCCTTGAAAAAGAAAAATAGCATGATTATATTTAAAGTAGCAATAAAGGGGTGTTGCTTGCTAGATTAATTGAGGTAAATATGAAAGAATATACTAAAGCATTCACTGCTACTCAAAAGAGTTATGACGTCGGTCTCAGAGCTTATATGCTAAAAATATATAATCTTATGGCAGCAGGGCTTGCTATAACGGGGATAGCAGCGTTTGCTACCTTAACGGTAGAGCCAATCACGAGATTGATGTTTCAAGTTAGTCCCACCGGTCAGTTCCTTGGTAATACTGGTCTTGGTTTAATCATTATGCTAGCGCCTGTTGGCATCGCTTTGTACTTCTTTATGGGGTTTGGAAGAATCAGTCTAGAAACAGCTAAGACGTTGTTTTGGATTTACTCTGCCTTAACAGGTATGTCGCTTGCGTCTTTAGGGTTTATTTATACTGGTGAGTCTATCGCTCGCACTTTTTTCATTTGCGCTTCCGTATTTGGTGGAATGAGCTTATATGGTTATAGCACCAACAGGGATTTAACTTCTATGGGCTCATTTTTACTCATGGGGCTTATGGGTATAGTACTGGCTTCTTTGGTTAACTTGTTTTTCAGAAGTCCAGCTATATATTTTGCTACTTCTCTTATTGGAGTTGGGGTGTTTATGGGGTTAATTGCTTGGGATACCCAAAAATTAAAATCCATGTATTACCTAAATGGGGGCGGAGAAATAGGGCAAAAAACCGCTGTAATTGGCGCTTTTACACTATACCTAGATTTTATTAACTTGTTCTTATATATGCTAAGATTTTTTGGCAATAGAAAAAATGATTGAAGAAAGGCTCTCTAGCTACCATTGGTGGAATTGGACCAACGCACGATGATATGACTACTCAAGCAATCGCTGAGGCTTTTGGGACGCCAGTAGAATTAAACAAAGAAGCTTATGCTTTAATTAAAGATTTTTACAACCAACTGGGGCAAGAATTAAATCCCGCTAGAGAAAAAATGGCTTATCTTCCGCGTGGTAGCTCTTTAATTAATAACCCCGTATCTACTGCACCTGGCTTTTCTCTAGGCAATGTATATGTCTTGCCAGGGGTACCAAATATTATGCAAGCAATGTTAGAGCAATTATTGCCCTCCTTAAAGCACGGCACCCCTATTCAAAGCAAACATATTGATTTTATGGCGGGCGAGAGTCTTATTGCTGTTGAGCTGGAGCTAATGCAAAATAACTACCCGGAAATAGAAATAAGCAGCTATCCATTTAAAGTTGGAGAAGATCATGCGACTTCTATAGTTCTACGTTCTTATAACCTTAATAATTTAGAAGAAGTTTATCAAAAACTTTATTCATTAGTTAAAAGCTTTACTGCTTAATAGGGGGTATACATTTAATTAATAAATTGATATTATAACAATTAAAATGTTATTAATTTTTTATATGGTATGGCGTTATTACCGGTTCTAACTGCACCTGATCCTATACTTAAAAAAAAGTCTGTATCTATTTCAGCGGTAGATGATAATACCAGGAAGCTAATGGATAGCATGCTTGAGACAATGTACCATGAACAAGGTGTAGGACTTGCTGCCCCGCAAATTGGAACGTCACAAAAAATTATAGTAATAGATCTGCAAGAAGAAAGTGATGGTGCTGCGAAAAAATCTGCCCCACTATTTATAGCTAATCCAGAAATAATAGAGAAATCCACAGAGTTAGTGCTAGCCCATGAAGGATGCTTATCGCTACCGGAGCAAAGAATTGAAATAGCACGAGCCTATGCAATTAGAATAAAATTTTTGGATTATAGCAATGAGCCACAAGAATTAGAGGCGAATGACTGGTTAGCAAGAGTAATTCAACATGAAATAGACCATCTAGAGGGAGTGCTTTTAGTAGACTATCTAAGTATGATTAAACGCGATGCCACTCTGCGAAAGCTAAGAAAACTAAAGAAACAAAATTATTGTTTGTGAAAATCATTTTTATGGGCACTCCGGACTTTGCAGTGCCTGCTTTTAATAAGCTTATTGAAACAAAAAATCATGAGATAGTAAGTGTTTTTACTAGCAGCCCTAAACCGAAAGGTAGAGGATTAGCTAACTGCTATTCACCCATTCACCAATTAGGATTGAAAAACAATATTCCAGTTTTTACTCCGCGCACCCTTAAAACTAAAGAAATACAAGAAACTATCAATTCTATAGAAGCTGATATTATAGTAGTAGTTGCCTATGGGTTTTTAATACCACCTGCTATTCTAGCAGCAAAAAAATATGGATGTCTTAATATCCACCCTTCATTGCTGCCTAAATATAGAGGTGCAGCTCCTTTGCAACGAACTATCATTAATGGGGAAACACAAACTGCTGTTGCAATAATGCAAATGGATGAAGGGCTGGATACGGGTGATATTATTGTGCAGGAAATATTTGCAGTGCCGCCAAGAATTACCTTACCTCTTTTGCATGATAAATGTGCTAAGAAAGGAGCGGATTTACTGATTAAGGCACTAGATAATATAGACATTCTACCAGGAATTCCTCAAAGCCTTGATGGGGATACATATGCACACAAGCTTAGCAAAGAGGAAGGCAAGATAAACTGGCAGGAATCAGCTTGGCAAATAGACTGCAGAGTAAGAGGAATGAATCCGTGGCCGGGAGTGTATTTTTACTATCAAAATAAACTCGTTAAAATACTTGAAACTGATTACCAAGATGCAGTGCATAATCACCCGGTAGGGACAGTAATTAGCAATAAGCTGCATATTGCTTGCGGGGAAGGAGTTTTACATATAAAAAGATTGCAACCTGCTGGCAAAAAAAGCATGACCGCAGAAGAATTTTTAAGTGGCTACCCTGTATTAATAGGAACAATAATAGAAAATTAAGAATATGAAAATACTGCCTTTAGTTTATGCACTGCACCCTATTTTGAGGCAAAAAGCTACTATAGTTGAGAAGGTGGATGAGGATATTATTTCCATTGTAGATAATATGGTAGCTACTATGTACTTTGAGGGAGCAATTGGGATAGGCGCAAATATGGTAGGTATTCTAAAAAGAATTGCGGTAGTAGATTTACAGGAAGAAGGGAAAAAAGCCCCTTATATTTTGATTAACCCTCAAATCACTTGGTGTTCTGATGAACTCCAAACTATCGAGGAAAGCTCATTATGTTTCCCAGGAATTTCTGCGAAAATTGCTCGTCCACGATCCATTACCATTAGATATATAGATCGAGAGAATATTTCCCAAGAATTAACGGCAGAAGGGTTATTAGCAACCGTTATTCAGCATGAAGTAGATTGCTTAGATGGCAAAATTTATTTAGATTATCTTTCTAAATTAAAGCGTGACATGTTAATAAGTAAAATGAATAAATATTTAAAAATGCACCCTCCTCATATTCACAGTGAAAATTGCAAACACTAATTGACTAGGACTATGGTAAACGAACGTTTTTATAATAAGAAACGCCCGGAATATAAGCTCTCAGAAATTGTAGAAATTGTAAAGTGCCCAGTATTTCCGCGGCTACAGTATGGCAATGATATA
>CAZMMN010000083.1:0-4417 GCA_964567405.1 uncultured Rickettsiaceae bacterium
TAACTATGATTTAAGCTGATTTTTTGTTGACTTCTATTACGGTTGCTGAGGTTATCTAATATCCAAGTCTTAAAAAGGAGCATTTTCGCTCCTTTTTAAGATACAATGAGTCACAAGCCAGATTAATTAAACTCAACCTATATCTCTCTACCATTTTTCTTAAAATTTTTATTCACACCCTCTAACTTTTTTATAAGATTAGGCGAATAGGAAGCTATTTCCGCCGCGCTGCCACCAGTATAATGTTTAGCTCTCTCTATTCCTCCCATAATTACATTATGAATGAAATTGTCGCGCCGTGTCTCGCCTGCTATGCGTCGCGGCGATAAAGCTTTATAGATTTCATAAATAACAAAATTTTTTACTAGCCGCTTTAGGTCAAAGCGCGATTGGTTACTTTGGTTGTAATATCTGTTTTTGTCTGCAGTATCTCCTAACGAGCTTTTAATGATGCTTGTTCGCTGCTGCATTAAATAGCCGCTCATTTCAGCAAGGTGAACAGCTAGCTGTTGCTCATCAAATTTTATAGCAGCGCCTGCATATTTTTTCAAGGCAAGCTCTTTGCTTAGATAACGCTTAATTAACAAAATAATTTGACTTTGCAATTTGGGCAAGTCTCCTTCCTCAGATAAGCCAGTAAGCATTTTGCCAATTTCCTCCTCAAAATCTTTATCATTTTCAAGACGATGACAAATTCCCTCAGCTAACGCTTCCAGTGCTTGGCTGTTTTCTGGCGAGCTAAGTAGTTTCTTTATCTGCTCCGCAAACTTTCTAACCTCGTCATTGCTTTTTTTATTATTGTTATTGCTATCATCCTCTAGCATCTTGACCTTTGCCATTATTATGGTAATTCGCGCGTAAAGTGGCAGCGATAGGTTCTACGCATTTTTGCTCCGTTATTTCTTTCCATTACCTCGCGGCATAAAATTGCCGTATCAATAGCACGTTGTTTTTTAGAAAATCTATTTTCTTTTTCCTGGCAAAATTCTCCAATATTAATATTTTGCCAAGCTCTCCCATCAAAAACTTTTGCCTTAATATAACCGCTACTAGTGAGGTTTTCATAATCACCCGCAGTGAAGCTTTTTGCATCATCATTAAGCAGCAGCAGCACATCTCCTACCCTAGCTACTTTAATTTCATCGACATACTTTATATATGCTTTGCCGGTTAATTGAATGATATTTGGTATAGTCATATTACTCTACTTTTTCAGGTGATATAGGTAAAACAAATTTAAAAGTGGCGCCTTTTTGCCCTTCGCTTTCTGCCCAAATTTTGCCGCCATGTAGTTCCACAGTTTTTTTGCAGATAGCAAGACCAATTCCTCTACCTCCTGCTGGCGTTTTTGTCTTTGAGCTGACAGTAAAAGCACCGAATATATCAAATAATTCTTGCACGGGTATTCCTATGCCTTCATCTTCAATGCTAAAATTTATATTATTATCCTTTTTCTGCAGCTTGATTACAATTCTGCCGTCCCGGCTATAATTAATTGCATTGCTTATTAAATGGTAAAGAGTCTGCTTTAAATAATACTCATCTCCTTTTACGGTCAAATTGGGTTCAATGTCTTTAATGAACTCTATTTTTTTACCTTTCTGATATATTTTTCGGCAAATTTCTATACTATTATAAAGTAGGTAAGACAAGTTTACCTCACTAATGCTTAAGTTATAACGCAAGCTTGAGAGTTTAGATAAATCTAAAATGCTGTCTACCAGGCTTTTAAGTTTTTGAGCACTTTCTGCTATAAGCTCTGTTGCCTGTCGACGTTGCTTATCGCTTAATGTGTCATATTTTTCAGCAAGAGTTTGGCTCAGACTCACTAAGCCTGTTAGGGGCGCATGTTTTTCATGTTCGATATTACGTAGAAATTCATTCTTAACATCTAATAATTTTCCTACTTCTTCATTAAGATTGGATATTCTAGAACCTAGATGCTCAACCTCCGTATCTGCCAGCACTTGTAGTTCTTGCTTGGGTTTTAAAAATGCCATTAGCACTCCGCTAATTAACAGCAAAGAATATATAGTAAGCGGTTGCCCTTCCCCTATTGGCTGCATTATCCCTGGTATAAAAAGATAGTTCTTATATATAAAAAAACTAGCTAACATTCCTCCAAAAATCATTAGTATAGCACCCTGCCACTTTACTAACACCCCTATTGTGATTAAGCTGATAATAAAGATAATTAGCTGCATTTGATAAAAATTGCTTAATAAGACAGTAATACCGCTAGTAAAGACCAGGTTATAGAACAAAGCAATATACCAAAGAATGCTGATGAGACATGATTGGCGGTATTTTTCCAGCCACAATGGATAAGTTATAAATAAGGTAGAAATTATTAAAATTGAATAATAAAGGTAATTAATTACCCCATCATATTGATGATGAAGGCTTTTTGGAAAAGAATAAGCATCGAGCAACACTAAGATAATGCAAAATAACCCAAAATAAACATATATTTTCTCATCTTTCGGCGCTTCTTCTGCCCAAAATTTAGTAAAGCTAAAATTTTTGGTGAGATTTATTAATTTAGCTAGCTTTTGCTGACTTTCTATTTTTACTGTGGATAAAAAGGTCTTATCTTTGTTGCTTTTATCCGCTTCTGCTGAGGGGAGTAAATAGCGGCAAGCGCTTATAAACAGTAAATTAGCTAGCATCCCTCCTATCGCTGCACTTTGAGAAATAGCGAATATTTTTAGCGCAACTGCTGTAGCAAAGCCGACAAACATTCCAATTAACGTTATGTTGCTAGAACTGCGGAAACCAAATATAGCAAGCAATAAAGGCGCTGAAACTATTGGCATATAACAACTATAGACTAATAAAATTAAATCAAATAAACTATGAGAAAGCAAACTCAGTAACAAAGCACTAATTCCTATTAGTAATGCTGAGATACGTACTAAAATAACTTCTTGCCAATCACTGATGCGTAGTCCCGGGATTATCTTTAAACAATCATTTACTAACAATATTCCGGCAGAATTAATGTATGAATCGGCGCTAACCATAATCATAGCCATAATGCCAATAACAAAAAAACCTTTAAATCCTACTACACATTTATCTAATATATATATTATTACTTCGCTGGAATTCAGGCTTTGCTGGGTAGACGCTACCACTAGAATGCCAATTAAATAAAATATTCCGTATATGCAAAAAGTAATTATTATTCCGGCAGTATAAAAAGCCTTGGCAGCTTGCTGGGTGTTTTTAGCCATCGATATTCGCTGGAAGATGACTGGGTCTAAGTCAGGAATTAAGAAAAATAAAAATAATGATACAGTAGTAAAAATATTAGACTGTGAATAACTGAACGAGTTATTAGCTAATATGTTAA
The DNA here is from genome assembly GCA_964567405.1 of uncultured Rickettsiaceae bacterium. Classification (GTDB taxonomy): domain Bacteria; phylum Pseudomonadota; class Alphaproteobacteria; order Rickettsiales; family Rickettsiaceae; genus CAZMMN01. The sequence goes on from CAZMMN010000083.1 coordinate 3,356, forward strand.
ATACCGACCCAGGCTCATAGAAGGAATTTAAGATAAACACTGCGATGGATGGAATGACCACTCCCAGGGTAAAAAATTGAATGATGTGAGTAAAGGTAATTGCTCTTATTCCTCCAAAAGCCGAATACGCAATTATTATGAAACTGCTAAGAAGCATAGAAATCAAACTGGAAATCCCTAGCAAATGCTTAAGAACAATGGACATAATTGACGACTGAATGGCAATATTGCCCACTGCAGCAATTATGCCAGCCATCGCAGCAACGCTTCTTACCCGCCAATCATACAAACTGCCCATTGCCTCAGCTACCGATAACTTTCCCAAAAATTCTGTCATTCTGGGTATACAAAAATAAGAAATTATAAAGAAAGAGAGACCGTCAAATATGCCTGGCAGGGCAAAATATAAAAGCGTTTGATAATTCTGAAAAGAAGCAATGGTCACGAAGGCGCTACCATCAACCCAAGTAGCTACAATAGTAGCTACTATAGCAGCAGTAGTAAAATTTCTGTTGCCAAGGGCGTAGTCCTTAATATTATTAACCTTTCTACCCATAAATAGCCCTATCGCCATATTAATAAGTAGAAAGACTATAAAAATTGCAATATCAATGTTAATTAAAGGCTGACTAATCATGCCATTTAGATGCTATTTAGAAAACTTAGCTTTTTACTACTTAATCCTATCAAAAATGCTTGAATAATAAATAATTAAATTTTCCATTCCTGACTAATTCCTGACATTTCAAAAATTCTGAAGATAATCATATTTGTGAAGTTTTTAAAAAGGGATTAAAATATTTGAACTTGGCTGTTTTTAGCTAAATATCACAGGCTAGATATATGAATACTGCTTTAGTTTGGTTCCGGCAAGATTTGCGCCTAGAAGATAATCCCGCTTTTATATGGGCGTGTAATAATCATGAAGTAATTATCCCCCTTTACATTTTTGACGAGAATGCTTGCCACATTGGTAGCGCTAAGAAATGGTGGCTGCATAATAGCTTAGCCGCACTAGCTAGATCCTTAGAAAAGAAGGCGTTAAAGCTAGTGCTTAAACGC
>CAZMMN010000084.1:0-3226 GCA_964567405.1 uncultured Rickettsiaceae bacterium
CCCCCATTACTATCGTTCCTAGCCCCGGTTATATTGACAAAGTCGGGAAGAAATAGGCTCAAAAGCCCGAATAGAAATTGAAAAGACACTAGGATTAAAAGCTCATCTATTTTTGTTTGTAAAGATTAGAGATTGGGAAAGTAGCTCAGAATTTTATAAAAATAGAGGGTTGAAGTAAAAAATACTTATCATAATCATGAATCTTTTGATGATAAGTTTCTCCGCTGGTTCGCCTATTAGCAACATGTTCCACTATGCTGCTTTTCTAACGCACAGCAAGCTTTTCCTGCTCGATAGGCTTAGGCGCTCGAGAAAACTTAAGCCTAGCTTCTGCTTGCCATTTGTCATATTCTTCTTTACTAACCACCTCAATAGCAATTGGCATAAATCCATGGTTAATTCCGCAAAGCTCAGAACATTGTCCATAATATACTCCTTTGCGGGTAATTTTAGTCCAAGTTTCATTTACTCTACCTGGCACCCCATCAATTTTTATTCCAAGTGCTGGTACTGCAAAACTATGGATAACATCCGCAGCAGTAACTAAAAACTTTACTACTGTGTTTTCAGGGAGCACTATCCTATTATCTACTTCTAATAATCTTTTTTGCCCTGGCTTAAGATTTTTATCAGCAATCATGTTGCTGTCAAACTCTATTATTTGAGGACCAGCATATATATAATGCCAGTACCATTGATATCCTACTACTTTAATAGTAATTTCAGCATCTGGGGATTTTTCCGCTAACCGCAAAATGCGGAAGGAAGGCACTGCAATGATCACTAAAATTATTAACGGAATAATAGTCCAGGCAATCTCTAATGGTATATTATGGGAAAACTTGGCAGGCACTGGATTAACTTTGCGCCTAAACCTTATACATACAAAAGCTAGCAAAGCAAAAACAAAGAGAACTATTAACGAAATGACAATTAGTAAAAAATTATGGAAATGATATAATTCCTCCATTACTGGGCTAGCTGGCTCTTGCAAAAGCATCTGCCATTGCTTTGGCTCAGAAGCTATAGCATTAAGGCTTAAAAATAATAAAGCCGCGATTACCAACCTTAACACCGCCTTTCTCCTTAGCATTAATTACATAGAAATATCTACAATGTACTATATTATTTTATGGAAGTAAAAATTTAATATATACTGCAGCTGATTAACAAAATTTGACTAGATAATCAGACACACATATCCACTTCTAGTAAAAATATCTACATATTGCATCTAACGCTCACCAGGCTTTGTATTAATATTATTATTAAAGTACAATAGAAGCCTAGAGTAAATTTCCTCTGCTGCTTGTCTGCTTAAGTTTTTAAATGTCATTGCTTCCTCTGCATATACCGCATAGGCAGCAAAAGTAGTGCTATAAGAAGATACCTGCTTAAATCGCCCAGAAGTTAGTTCGTTGCCAGTTTCTTTATCTATAAGCCTATACTTAACTAACTGACTCGTTGCTTGTCTTAAAACCTCCGCATTTTTTTGCAGCGCTATAGGTACGCTAGTATGACTAAATTTTACTATAAGCTTGTACTTAGCGACAGCCTCAGAAGAAGGCAGTATATTAGATAAATGATGATAAAATTCCGCCCCATTTATAGATCGCATTGGCTCAATTTCTACTGCCTTTAACTGGCTAGCAACGTTATCGCTCATGCTAGCTGGAGAAGAATAACCATAGAGCGACTTAAAACCGCAGGAAGAAAGCAAAAAAACTAAAACATACGGCAAGGCGCGCACTATAAAACCTAAATTTTACTTCTCCCGAAACGCTCTATTTATTGTATCAATCACAGGGTCGAACAAATATCTAATCAATGTGCGAGTACCGGTAATGATCTGGACTTCTGCCTGCATACCAGGCTGGAGCCTGAGCTTCCTTGCTTTTGCAATTTTGTTAAACTCTGCCATATTAATTTCAATCCGAGCTACGTAAAAACTCTCTGCCATCCCCATAGGGTTACGATCTTGAACTACGTCAGGAGAGATAGAAATTACCCAACCTAAAAATAACGGAGTAGTTCTAGATTTAAAGGCGCTAAAGCGCATATAGACTGTTGAATTTTGATATACTGCATCAATGTTTTTATGAGGAATTCTTGCCTCTATAATTAATGAATCATTAATTGGCGATATCTCTAAAATGGGGCTGCTAGGCGTAATCACTCCTCCAATAGTATGATAATTAATCGCGTTCACAATTCCATCTACTGGGGATTTGATTATCACTCTTTTTAGTTGATCCTCCAACGCAAAAAACTGCTCTCTCAAGGCTGCCGCTTGTACTTGGATCTCTTTAAGTTCATTTAAAGTTTGAGTGGTAAATTTATTTTGGAGATTAATAATCTCAATTTCACATCTGGTAATTTCTTGCTTACTTCTCGCCACGTCCGTATCACAATTGGCAATATCGCTTTTCAAGTTTGCTTCTCGCGCTTCTAACTCTAAGATCGCAGCCTTGTGCATAAACCCTTTACTCATAAGAACTTTCATAGCTTTTAGCCTATCGCACAATATCTCCAAATTCTTCGCAAGAGAAGTTTTCTTTGATTCTAACCCTTCAATCTGTTTATTAAGCTGGGCAATTTTTTGGTTGATTGATTCTCTCTCAGCTTGGTACATCTGCTTTCTTGAATTAAATAAATTCTCCTGGGTATGCAGAGTTTTAGCCACCTCAACTATATTTAATCGTTGCTCAAGGAAAGGACTAAATTCAATTGCAGATAAATTATCACGCTCCGCAAGTAAGCGATCTTGCACCGCAAGAACAGTGAGATATTGATGACTTACGCTCTCATATTGCGCCTTAACTTTAGTATCATCAAGCTCTACCAATTTTTCGCCTTCTTTAACAGCCGACCCTTGCACTACAAAAATATTTTTTATAATTCCTCCGTCAGGATGCTGAATAATTTTTTTGCTAGTGTTAGACACCACCGTTCCAATAACTACCACCGCGCTGTTAAGCGGCGCAAGAGCGCTCCACAAACCGCCAAACACCACAAAGACAATGATTACATAAATACCAAAGACAATTGGGCTTCTGGCATTTTGCATCACCTCATTTCTATTGTCTCCAGTTTTTTTAGTAATGAAATTTATAAACTTATCTAAATGTTTTAAAAGAGTTTGCATCTTTTGGGCAATAGTAGGCAATCGTTTCTGCATCCAAGCTCCAGAGCCAGTTAGCTTTTTGCTTACTTTGCCATTGCCTAT
>CAZMMN010000084.1:3236-4395 GCA_964567405.1 uncultured Rickettsiaceae bacterium
ATGGATATTAATTCCTTAACCTGCTTTAAAGTTATCTTGCTGCTGTTATTACTCTCATTGCTCATATTTCTTAAGCTCACTGATTAATATGTATTGTACCGCTTCTTAACATTCTAATTCTATTGTCTATTTCTTCCTTTGTGCCGTAAGCTGCCACAGCCCCATCTTGCAGAATGAGAATTTTGTCTACTGCCGACAATATAGAAGGACGATGAGAAATAACTATCACTGCCATTTTAAGCGCGCGCGCTTGCACTATGGCATTCGCTAGAGCAATTTCTCCGCTCTCATCAAGATTTGCGTTCGGTTCATCCAGCAAAACAAGACGCGGATTGCCGTAAAAGCTTCTAGCTAAGCCAACCCGCTGCCTTTGTCCACCGGACAGATTGACGCCGCCCGATCCTATATCAGTATCATAGCCTTCGGGAAGCTTTAAGATCATCTCATGCGCACCGGCCAGCTTAGCTGCTTCTATCACTTTTTCAGGGGGCGCGTTTTCATCCATCCTAGCGATATTTTGCTTTATGCTGCCGCTAAACAGCTCTATCCCTTGCGGCAAATAGCCAACATACTCGCCAAAATTGCTTCTGTTCCATTTGTAAGTATCGGCGCTGTCTAGTCTCACTACCCCAGAGGAGGGCTTCCAAATTCCCATAATCAGTTTAGCCAAGGTAGATTTGCCTGCTGCGGAAGCTCCAATAATAGCTAACGCTTCGCCAGGCTGTAAGCTAAACGACACTCCTTTTAAAACATATCTAGGAGTCAATGGCGGAGGAACATTAGGAGGCAAAGGAACAGCGTAATATACATTGTCCACGCTTAAATGACCTTCTACCCCATACAAAGGCATTGCTTCCTCCCGTGAGGCATGTTTAGCAAAAGAATTGAGAATATTTTTATAAGATTTGAGCGCGCTGCTCATGCTTTTCCACATCTCAATCGCATTGTCAAAAGGAGCCAAAGCCTTGCCGACAATTATAGAACTAGCGATCATATTGCCGGTGGTCATATCCTTGCCGCTAGTGCTGACCACCACATAAGCCCCGATCCCTGTAACCAGCATTTGCATTATATTTCTTATAAAGCGGGAAAAATTAGAAATCACCCCATTCCGGTAGCTTGCCACCGACTGCTTAGCTAAGGATTGTTCGTTAAATTT
>CAZMMN010000085.1:0-4236 GCA_964567405.1 uncultured Rickettsiaceae bacterium
AGCATCATCTGCAATGGGATAAGTGCTCGTTGACCTCCTAAATAACCAGGAGAGGCAGAAGAGAGAGCAAACACCTTGTTTGCATAAGCTTTATTAGGTGTTTCGCCTTTTTCTTCACTTCTTGATATCCAATCTAGAGTGTTTTTAAGCAGAGAGGTAATAGAACTATTATGCTCAGGAGAAGCAAGGAAAACTCCATCATGCTGTATAAATATGCTTTTGAGCTTTTTAGCATTTGCCGGCAATCCTTCTTGCGCTTCTAAGTCGCCGTCATATAGAGGGAGCGGGTAATCCTTTAAATCAATGAAAGTGCAATCAGCACCCATTTTTACAGCCAGCTGATAAGCATTAAAAGCAAGTTTCTTATTCACTGAATCCTTGCGTATACTGCCCGCTATAAATAAAAGTTTAGGCTTTGTCATATTTGTACCTTTATCATTGATTTCCTTAGCAAAACTAAAGTTATTAAGACCTATAACTATTAAAAAGACGATGATGTTTAAAATTCTCATAGAAATTTTCACTATAATTAATTAAATTAACATAAACTATAATCACTACTTAAACATTTGCAAGCATATGCTTCTTTAACGGCGTATGGACTGTCAGCTCGTATGACAGCACATCTACTTTATTTGGCAATTGGTAATTTACAGCATAGTTATTTGGGAATTGTGGGACATAATAATTACCTAAAAATTAGCTGCCAATATTTGCAGCTAGGCTTGCTGAAATAAATTTTTCTAAACATCCATCAAGCACCGCCTGTACATTTGAGGTTTCATAGTTAGTGCGCAAGTCTTTTACCAGTTGGTAAGGTTGTAGTACATAAGACCTAATTTGATGACCCCAACTAATGTCAGATTTGCTGGAATTCTGATCGCTAGCAGCATCGAGGCGTTTTTTTAGTTCTCTTTCGTATAAGCGAGCTTTTAGCATTTTTATTGCCTGTGCTTTATTTTTATGCTGCGACCTATCATTTTGACATTGTGCTACTATGCCAGTTGGTAAATGGGTTATTCTAACCGCAGAGTCAGTAGTGTTAACATGCTGTCCTCCAGCGCCAGAAGCGCGGTAAGTGTCAATTCTTAGGTCTTTATCTTCTATGATTACTGTAATATCGTCTTCTATTTCCGGATAGACCCAGCAAGAAGCAAAACTAGTCATTCTTTTGCCAGCAGCGTTGAATGGTGAGATCCGTACTAAGCGATGTACTCCTGTTTCAGTCTTAAGCCAGCCATAAGCTCGATAGCCTTTGATATTAATTGAGCATGACTTAATGCCTGCTTCTTCGCCGTTAATAAGATTAATAATTTCGGTTTTAAAACCTAGTCGTTCGCAAAACCTTAGATACATTCTCATCATCATTTCTGCCCAGTCGTGACTTTCTGTCCCCCCGGCGCCGGCGTTAATCTCTAAAAAACAATTATTATTATCAGCTTCTCCTGAAAATAAGCACTCAGTTTCAAACTTGGCAACTTTTTCATTTAGATCTTCTAAATCTTTTTGGATACTATCAAGTGTTGAGTGGTCTTCTTCTAGGGAAGCTAAGTTTGCCAATTCTATATTATCTTGCAAGGCAGAGTTAAACTTATTGAAAAGTCTTAATTTTTCTTCGAGTAATCGTTTTTCTTTTAAGATATTCTGTGCGCTTGATTGATTATCCCATAGCGTTTCATCAGCTGATAATTTCTCAAGCTCTGCTAATCTCTGGTTAGAAGAATCGAAGTCAAAGCGACCTCCTGAGCAATATTAAAGATTGCTCAATTTTTTTTATATAGTTTTCAATTTCGGCGCGCATTATTACTTTTACTGCTATAAATTTGCTATATATTGAGTCTATCCTTTTTAATACAAAAAACATAATGGGTAAACAAAAATTTATCAGAAATTTTTCTATTATCGCACATATTGATCATGGTAAGTCCACCTTAGCTGATAGATTGATAGAACAATGTAAAGGGTTAGGCGCTAGAGAGATGAAAGAACAAGTGCTAGATTCAATGGATATTGAAAGGGAGAGGGGAATTACCATCAAGGCCCAAACGGTTAGGTTAACATACGAAGCGGATGACGGCAATACCTACTGTCTTAATCTAATGGACACTCCGGGACATGTGGATTTTGCCTATGAAGTAAGCAGATCACTTGCTGCTTGTGAGGGGTCATTGCTGGTAGTTGACAGTAGCCAAGGTGTCGAGGCGCAAACATTAGCAAATGTTTATCAAGCTATCGATAATAATCATGAAATTATTCCAGTACTTAATAAGGTTGACTTGCCAGCTGCAGAACCTGAAAGAGTCACAAAGCAAATAGAAGACGTAATTGGTATAGATGCTAGCAATGCCTTACTTATTTCCGCTAAAAGCGGTCTTGGTATAAAGCAGGTACTTGAGGCAATTGTAACTAGGCTGCCAGCTCCTGCAGGAGATAGAAATGGCGTATTAAAAGCTTTGCTAGTTGACAGCTGGTATGATCCATATCTTGGAGTAGTTATTTTAGTTAGAGTGAGGGACGGTATAATGCGCAAAGGTATGAGCATTAGAATGATGGCGACAAACTCTAATTATGTTGTTGATAATATTGGCTATTTTACTCCTAAGAAGCACTTGTCTGAAGGGTTAGAAGCCGGAGAGATTGGCTTTTTTACTGCCGCAATTAAGCAAGTTAGCGACTGCAAGGTTGGCGATACAATTACTGATGATAAAAATCCTTGCGTGGAGCCTTTAAAGGGCTTTAAACCCAATTTACCGGTGGTGTTTTGTGGTTTATATCCGGCTGATGCCTCCCAGTTTGATCATCTCAAAGATTCGTTAGCAAAACTTAGGCTTAATGATGCAAGCTTTGAATTTGAGGTTGAGAGTTCGTCAGCGCTTGGATTTGGCTTTAGATGTGGATTTTTGGGGTTATTGCATCTTGAAATTATCCAGGAACGTTTAGAACGCGAATTTGATTTAGATATGATTACTACCGCTCCAAGTGTAGTGTATCAGGTACATATGAATGATGGCGGAGTTCTTGAAGTGCATAATCCTGCCGATTTGCCAAACGCTCAATATATTCAAGCAATATTTGAACCATGGATTAAAGCAACTATTATGGTGCCCGATGAATTTTTAGGATCAGTGCTAGCTTTATGCACTGGGAAAAGAGGGGTGCAGATTGAGTTGACTTATGTGGGAGGAAGGGCAATGCTGATTTATCGTTTACCGTTAAATGAGGTAGTATATGATTTTTATGATAGGTTAAAAAGTTGCTCAAAAGGCTATGCAAGCTTTGATTGGCAAATGGACGAATATGAACAAAGCGATTTAGTAAAGCTCACTATTTTAGTCAATAGTGAACCGGTAGATGCGCTTGCGATTATAGTACATAAAACCAAAGCGGAATCACGCGGCAGAGAATTATGCAATAGGTTGAAGGAACTTATTCCCCGACAATTATTTCAAATAGCTATTCAAGCAGCAATTGGAAGCAGAATAATCGCGCGCGAAACAGTAAGCGCCTTAAGGAAAGACGTGCTTGCAAAATGTTATGGTGGGGACATAACGCGCAAACGTAAATTGCTAGAAAAACAGAAAGCAGGTAAGAAAAGAATGCGCAATATCGGCAATGTAGAAATACCTCAGTCTGCTTTCATTGCCGCCTTGAAAATTAGTGATGATTCATGATTTAAGGAGTTTAAAAACCTTAAATATTTCACTCCCTGCGTAAGTCTAACCGCGAGAATTTATTTGCTAGTTGACTAAAAATTAGTTTGTTGTTATAAGCAAACTAAGTGCGCTATATACTAGCTCTACATATTATGACGGGCTTTTAAGGGTAAAAGCTATAATGGGGCGTAGCCAAGTGGTAAGGCAACGGTTTTTGGTATCGTCATTCGGTGGTTCGAATCCATCCGCCCCAGCCAAAGTAAAAATCAATTAAACAGCTTCATTGCCAACATTATACTCTTCTTACCTAAAAAAGAGATAAAAACTCACCTTAATCATTTTTGGTAGCTACTTATTTGCGGCTAAAAAATATTTTGTGTTTATGATTTTATTGTCACACGTGGAAAAGCTGATAAAAAGACGAGAAAATAAGGAGCATGAAGAGAGAAAATTATACTTCACTCATTTAGAGGTAGCAACTCCGTATATTCTGCATCTTTGCATTCTTGTTAGAATAAAAGAGACTTAGTATACCTCTCGTAAATTAAGAGTTGAAAAGTAGGTGAGGAGATGATATTTATAA
>CAZMMN010000086.1:0-4215 GCA_964567405.1 uncultured Rickettsiaceae bacterium
TTGCCCTTACCTCTCTTACTAAAGGCAATATAGGAAATGATATCAAACCATTATCGCCACTTATCAAAAAAGACTATCTCCAATATGGAAGGGTATTTCACAAAGTTTTAGAAGACGCAGTGAATATCAAAGATTTTAGCAATCTAAAACATCATCCTCTAATTGCTTCTATGCCTTACAAATTACAAGAAAAAATCCACCAAAGCATAGACAGGCTGTTAGCTAACCAAGATTTTATAGAACTTATCACCCAAGAATTAAAAACCGAAGTTAGCATCGGCATTAACTGCATCCACTCAACTAAAATAGGAAGGATAGATTTGCTGGCGATGCATCGCAACCAGATAACTATTATTGACTATAAATCTGATATTAGCCCGCCGTCCGCCAAACAACTTATACCCCTAACCTATACTGAGCAGCTAAGCTTTTACAAGCATACTATGCAAAGCCTTTATCCCCATCACCAACTAACTTGCAAAATATTATGGCTAGAAACCGGTCAATTTATGACCATTTAATTTCTATATACCAATTTTTTCAGTAAAACAAGATATATATCACGCATGCATAGACACAGACAAGCGATAATAATTGTCTTTGTAATGCAAGATATTTATTGGTAATTTGTTTTTTAGTCGATAAAAATGCATCTCTATAGTAGTGGAGTCAATATCAGGATGATAATTCCATATCTCAGTGAGCAGCTGAGTCCGACTGAGTTGATGCTTAGGAGCAAGCAGTAAATGCTTGAATATCTCATTCTCTTTTTCAGTAAATTTAATGCTAGTAGCACCATCAAGTAACAGCTTAAGCTGCTCATCGTAAATCCATTCCCCATTAATATCACAAAAAAGAGGTGTTCTTGCTCTGCTTTTACTAATTATGCTGATTAATTCCCCTAATTTGAATGGCTTAGCTAGAACTATTTCATCTCCTCGTATTTTTTGGCTAACTAGATTAATGATATTTTTAACTCTCCACAGAGAAAACCCTATCGGTAAGTTGCCATCTAATATTAATAAGTCTATTTTAGGATAAGCTAAATCTTCCTTGTCTTCACCAGAAATAAGAATCGTTTTGGCTGCTACCGAAGATTTAATATTAGCTTGTATAGAATCAAATATAATTGATGATGGACTAATAATAAGCTCAATTTGCTCAGTATACCTAGTCATATTCATGGCGTGATTATCAACATATCTTTATCTATCTTAAAGCTTTGAAAAGAGTTTATCAATCCCATGCCAAGCAAAGATATCTCGAGCTCGCCGCTACCAATATTTCCTTCAATATTATAAAAAGCTTTAGAACCAATAATTAATTTTTTTAGTAAGAGCGGCGCGGCAGCAATAGACCCATTAGCGGTATGATAAGTTTTAGTATATTTAAGCTTGCTTAAATCAATTTTAAGCGATAGAGCATCTTTTTTACTGAGCGCTAAATCACTTGCACCGGTATCAATAAGGAATTTAATTTTTCTGTCGTTTATAATAGCATCTAAATAAAAATGCCCATCATTACTGCGAGAAATTATAGCTCTTGGGATGCGCCGCCCCATTGATATGAAGGCAGCAACACTGCCAGCACTCGTTGTTTACCATAGTCTAATTCATGCCTAAATGCATATCCTACTATTATTGCTAAAAATATTAACAACCACATTAATATAGGTGCTACTCTGCTCATAATATCATTTTAGCTACACAGCAAAAATAGATTGAAAAATCTAGGAATTATTAGGTAAGCGTTGCAGCCAGTGACCTTCAGCGGGGTCTAAGCTTGCATATACTGCTCGCCTATCATCGAATACAAAACATTCGCCTTGCCACTTGTTGTTGGCATTGCTTGTATCCTCTAAATATTGCAGTATCCCTCCGCGGAGATGATATACTTGCTCGTAGCCCATGCTTTTCAGATAGGCGGTCGACTTTTCGCATCTTATCCCACCTGTACAATACATAGCTACTTTTTTGCCGCTAAACAACTGTTTATGTTGCTCAAGCCACTCGACTAACTGTTTAAAGCTGGTTATTTGCGGGTCAATAGCGTTTTCAAATCTACCTATCCCTACTTCATAATCATTACGAGTGTCAATTAGCACTACATCTTCTTGCTTAATAAAATCATCCCATTGACTTGGCTCTATATAATCACCTTTAAGATGTGTGACATCTAGACCTTCCACCCCCATGGTAATTATCTCTTTTTTAAGCTTGACCTTTAGCTTTTGAAATGGATGAATTGCACAATAATTAACTTTGACGTTAACCTCATGAGCATTAGTAAAATTAATTAGCTCGGCAAGCAGTAATTTAGCGTTCTCAATAGTGCCTGAGATAGAACCGTTAAACCCTTCCTCTGCTATTAAGATAGTACCTTTTAGATATTTTTTTTTGCCTATTAATAATAGTTTAGGCAATAAAATATCGGGCTGAGATATCTCAGTAAAACTGTAAAAGCTTAATACCGCTTTATTATTATCAGTCATTATTTCTCAACTATAAAATTAATATTTTATAATACTGGCAGCGCCACAAAAACGTTAGAATTACGCCTTTTTATCAATAACACTATATTCTTCTTTTTGGCGGTTTTTGCGCTTTCATAGATTGACTTTAACTCATTAATACTATTAATGTGCTGCTGATTAATTGCTACCACTACATCACCAACTTTCACCCCGTAATGTTGTTTACCCGCATCAGTAATAATCACTCCCTCAACATTTTGCGCTATTGCATATTTTTGTCTAAGCTCGGAAGTCAAATTACTAAAAGTAATATTATTTTTTTCTATACTCTCACTATTAGATTTATCTCCGTCATTCTTGTTATCTTTGCTACCTTTTTCTCCCTCCTCTGGCGTTTCAGTGATTATAGCAGTTAAAGCATGAGTTTTGCCGCCACGTATTATCATAATTTTTACCTCTTTGTTAAGAGGCGTTTCCGCAACCGCAATTTGTAGCTTTCGGGAATTTTTTATTATCTGACCATCAAATTCTGTTACCACATCCCCTGGTTTTAGTCCAGCTCTATCTCCCGTCCCTTTAGGGCTTACCTCAACTACCAATGCCCCTACTGGCTCTTTAAGTCCTAATCCCTCTGCTATTTCTGGAGTTACTTCCTGTATTAAAATATCAAGACGTCCTCTGCTAACTTTTCCAGTTTCTTTTAATTGAGCTATGATATTTTGCGCCGTATTGGAAGGTATGGCAAAACCTATCCCCACATTAACACCATTAGGAGTAGCGATAGCTGTATTTACCCCTATAACTTCCCCTATCCCGTTAAACATTCGTCCCCCGGCATTACCACTATTAATCGCCGCATCAGTTTGAATAAAATTATCAATAATTCCCTCATTTAAACCAATATCGCGACCTTTAGAAGATATAATTCCTGCTGTTACCGTTCCTCCTAACCCAAATGGGTTGCCGATCGCGATAACCCAATCACCGACTCTTGCTTTAGCAGAATTACCAAATTTAACAAATGGCAATGGATTTTTAGAATCTACTTTCAATAAAGCCAGATCGGTTTTTTTATCGCTGCCAATCAGCTTAGCGGTCAGTTCTCTATTATCAAGCAGCTTGACGCTAATCTCATCCGAGTTGCTCACGACGTGATAATTAGTAACAATATAACCTACAGGATCAATAATGAAACCAGAACCTAACGAGACTGCCTTAGGATCGGAATACATTTCATCAAAATTAAAAGGGATATTAAATTGTTCAAACAATTCATTAAATTGCTCAAAAGGAAAGCCCTCAGGAAGAGTTGATTTCTTACTCTTATCCAGTTTCCTATATTTTACTGTGTAAATATTTACTACTGCGGGCATTAATGGCGCTACCACATCTGCAAAACCATTATGTGGCGGGGGTAGCACAGAAGGAGGCGATTGCTGAGGAAGAGGAGAAGTAGAAAGCACAGTAGTATCAGCAAATGATGGTAAAATTATTGCGATCGCTAATAAAAAAACACAAAAACGCTGCCTAATGTAACGCGGTATAATTATTGATGACATACTATAAACTTCTAATTAACTGTACTCGTTTACTTAAAAAATTAGCTCTACCTACAACTGACGATTTTGGGACTCTCATACATTCAAGTAGGATCTGCTCTTTTTTTCGTTATTCTTAGCTCTTTCCCAAGTAAAACTTCTGCACCTAAACATAATTGTTCTAAGGTCACTGACCATACTACC
>CAZMMN010000087.1:0-1300 GCA_964567405.1 uncultured Rickettsiaceae bacterium
CCTGCTGCTTCCTGAGTAACATTGCTTAAGCTCTTGCCTTTGCTTGGCTGCAGCGGGCGTAGTTGCATCCTATAAATCATGTATCCTGCTGCAGCGGTAATTATCGATAGCAAGCAAAAAGGAACAAACGGTAGTCCTGGCACTACTGCCATCATGCCCGTAACTACGGAAGTCATCCAGAGGGATTGTGGGTACTGACTTAGTTGCCCAAAAAGGGCTTTATCGGCAGAGCCAACTACTCCCGATTTAGTTACTAATAAACCAGAAGCTAAGGAAATTATTAAAGAAGGAATTTGGGATACCAGACCGTCACCAATGGTTAAAATGGTATAAGTCTGAATTGCTTTATCAAAGGATAACTCCCTTTGGACTATACCAATGATCATGCCGCCAATTAAGTTAATGAAAGTAATCAGCAGTCCAGCAATTGCATCACCTCTAACAAATTTATTTGCTCCGTCCATAGCTCCGTAAAAGCTACTTTCGTCTTCCAGAGATTGCCGCCGCTGCTTTGCTTCTGTCTCGTTAATTAAGCCAGCTGCAAGGTCTGCATCTACCGCCATTTGCTTGCCTGGCATCGCATCTAAGCTAAATCTTGCTGCTACTTCAGCAATCCTGCCGGAGCCTTTAGTAATAACGATGAAATTAATTAAAGTTAATATTAAAAATACAATTAGTCCTATTACTATATTTCCTTGCATGACGAAATTGCCAAATGCCTCAATCACATAACCAGAGGCACTAGTACCGAGATGACCATTAGCAAGAATTAGCCTAGTGGAGGCAATGTTTAAAGCAAGTCTTAGCAAAGTGGTGACTAGCAAAATTGTGGGGAAAACGCTAAGCTCTAAAGGTTTTTTTATAAAAAGGGTAGTCATTAAGATGATAATGCTGATAGCGATGGACAATGCTAGCAGAAAATCTAAAAAACCTGTAGGTACTGGGAATAGCAAAACCATTAAAATTCCCACTACCCCAAAAGCTAGGGTAATATCACTATATTTCGATATCTTCTTTAAAATTTCTAACACTGAATATATTTTGTTGACTTACAAATAAAATTTTTTAAAAGGCAAGGAGAAATAGATTAACTTATATTATATCAGCCTTGCATTTTAAATCTAAATTTAAAATTTGGCAATTTAATTAATGAGGCAAAATTATATCTCGCCTCCTTGACTTGAAGAAATAAAAACTATATTATTGTGCCCTAGCCGAATAGATAAATAAAAGGTTAGGCGTAAATGGCAGAATACCAAAAAACCACGTTTCCTGCTTCTATTAACATTATCTCCAACAG
>CAZMMN010000087.1:1400-4191 GCA_964567405.1 uncultured Rickettsiaceae bacterium
TAAGCTTCTAAATTATCTCTGGCCAATAAAACAAGCAGAACTGCCTAAATTTTTGTTTATTACCCTCTTAATGTTTTGTATTTTATGCATCCAAAACTTAATTAGGGCGTTAAAAGACAGTATAGTTAATACTATGATTGGCACTGAAACAATCGCTTTCCTTAAATTTTGGGGAGTAATGCCGGCTGCCTTTCTGGTAACAATAATTTATGTTAAGTTAGTAAACAGCTTTCGCAGTGAGACAATTTTTTATCTTATTATTTCTTTTTTTTTAGTCTTTTTTGCTTTATTTGCTTTTTATATTTTTCCTAATCATACTCACCTGCATCTAAGTGCTGACAAAGCCAATCAGCTGATTACCGCCTATCCGAATTTTAAGTGGTTTATTTTATTGCTGTCAAATTGGAGTTTTTCTTTATTTTATGTGATAGCTGAACTGTGGCCCAACGCCATTTTTGCTCTGCTTTTTTGGCAATTTGTCAACAGCGTTACTACAGTAGAGGAGTCGGCGCGATTCTATCCCTTATTTGGTTTGCTGGGACAAACTGGACTTTATATTTCCGGACAGTTTTTAACTAACCTAGCTGGCATAAGCGAGTATTTTATTCATAAATTTGCTCTGCCTTCGGCTTCCCATAATAGTATTTCTGTTCAAATAGTATTATCTTTAGTTCTCGCCTTAGGAGTGCTGGCATTGTTTGCTTTCTTCACTCTTAATCATAAAATCTTAAATGCGGAGGTAGTTCATTCGTTGAGATTTAAAGTAAAAAAGCGGCAAATAGGAGTTATGGATAGTATAAAAATGATTTTTTCTTCGCGCTATATTATGCTTATTGCCATTTTGCTTACTTGCTACGGTCTAGCGATAAACCTAGTAGAAGGACCATGGAAAAAATCAGCTGCGTTGATTTATAAAACGCCCACTGAATTTGCCTCTTTCGTTGGCAGCTATTTAAGCTATACCGGAATTTTTACTCTTTTATTCGTTCTTGTAGGGTCAAACATAATCCGAAGGCTAGGTTGGTTTGCGGGGGCAGTTATTACTCCCATAATTGTCTTTGTGACCGGAATGTTATTTTTTTTAGTAGCTAATTTTCCTTCTCTTAATGCTTTGACATTAATGTTGTTTGTTATTGGTGATCCTAGCTTAATGGCTATATATATAGGGATTATTAATAATGTGTTAAGTAAGTCCAGTAAGTACGTACTCTTTGATTCCACTAAGGAAATGTCTTATGTACCCCTGGATGAAGATCTTAAAACTAAAGGCAAAGCGGCGGTAGATATGACGGGTATCAAGCTTGGTAAGTCCACAAGCGCCTTGCTGCAATCATTGATTTTTATTATTGTGCCTTCTGCTACTTATAAATCTATCTCAATTTACTTAATGATAATATTCGCGGCTATTTGCATAATTTGGCTTTGGGCAGTTAAGGAGCTAGCTAAAGAATATAAAAAAGCGGCAGCCTCTTCCAAATCTCTGTGATTTTCTTTGCCAGCAGTGAATAGCTGCTGGTGCAATAATGTTACTCTGAATGTAAATTTATAAATGAAAAGCTGCGTCGCGATTGAATTATCGGTGCGGTTTTTATAAGCTGGTTATAGTTAAACCGGAGGAAAAATGGCTAAGGAAGGGAAAGAATATTTAAAAGAATTTGAAGATGCAATAAACGACGATTCGGTTGAAAGCGCGGCGCAAACAGTCAAGAAAGTTATTGGCGATAAAGAGATTGCTTTGCAAGGCAAAAAAGAATTATTGAATAGTTTTGCTGAACTTATAAAAAATGATGCTCTTGAAGATCTAGGAGCGGAGCAGGTATTTTCAGGACCGCCTGACATCAAATGGCAAGAGCTTGCTCAGCAAGTTACTCCTCTGATAGAGCAAAACAATGAACTGGCTAACGAATTAAAAGGATTGGCGCAAGCTTCCGTTCCAGCTGAAGTTGCTCCGCAGGCTGAAGCGCAAGCTAAGGACAGCATAATTTTTGGCTCTGATGCGGCGCCTTCTAAGCAAGTTGCCGCTCAAAACGCGAATGCTCAAAACATTGCAGGCGAAGAAGTTGACCCTATCACTCAGGCTATACGCGAGCAAATCATCCAAGCGCAAAAAGCTTTGCTGCAAAGCTCTATTGCTGAAGTGGCAAAGTATAGCCAAGCTGAGTTTCACAAATTCCTAAAAGATTCAAACAATAAGGAGACAATAAGTCAAGCTCTTAACAATCCTGAGCTGCAGAAGGAATTTAACCACATAGAGACCGAAGGGTATAAATCTATCCATCAAAAGTTTCAAGGCAGTTTCAAGCCGCTAGAGTGGAACAGTTTTCAAGGACAAGAGACTAAAGACGTTAGAGGGCAAACAGTTAAAAACGCGGCAGGAGAAGAATTATGCACGCTGATTGAAACCACCGTAAAAACTAAGCCGCAGCAAATAACAACCGCTAACGGCGCTACAGTGACGGTTAACAGCTACCGTACAATAGACTTTCCTGCGTCGCTGGAAAAAGGCGGGCCAATGCATTTGTCGCTGGCGGTGAAAGATGAAAACGGCAACAACATAGACGCCAAAAACGCAGTGTATTTTACCGCGCATTATAATAAGGAAGGAAAGTTAGAGGAAGTCAGCTCGCCAATCCCGGTAAAGTTTGCAGGGGAGGGCAAGGATGCGGTAGGTTATATAGAAAGGGACGGTCATATTTATACTCTGCCCGTAACAAAGGGGAAGTATGAAGAGATGATGCAAGAGGTGAAAAAGAATCAAGGGCAGGCTGTTAATCTTTCCCAAACGGTTGCT
>CAZMMN010000088.1:0-3437 GCA_964567405.1 uncultured Rickettsiaceae bacterium
GGAACAAATATTATCTTGACCCTAGCAAACTGCCCAGCTCCACCTGTTTGCTTCTTATGAGTATAATCAATCTCACATTGCTTAGTGATAGTTTCGCGATAAGCCACCTGCGGAGCGCCTACATTCGCCTCCACACCAAACTCACGTTTAATTCGATCAACAATAATTTCTAAATGAAGCTCGCCCATTCCTTTGATAACTGTTTGTCCTGTCTCATGATCAGTAGACACTCTAAGCGAAGGATCCTCAGAACTTAATCGGGATAACGCTAACCCCATTCTTTCCTGATCCTTTGTTAGTTTAGCTTCAATAGCCAGCTCTATAACGGGCTCCGGAAACTCCATTCTTTCCAGAATAGCTTGATCATCGGGATCGCATAAAGTATCACCAGTAGTAGTACATTTAAGACCTGCAAAAGCTACGATGTCTCCAACTCTCGCTTCTTTGATGTCTTCTCTGTCATTAGCGTGCATAAGCAACATTCTGCCTACGCGCTCTTTTTGATCTTTTATTGTATTGATCAGCGTGGTTCCCGAGCTAATTTTACCCGCATACACTCTAACAAAAGTTAAGGAACCAACGAATGGATCGCTCATTACTTTAAAAGCTAGGGCAAGAAACCCAGAATTTTCAGAAATATTACGTTCTATTTCTGCGCCGGTTTTAACATCTATGGCTTTAACTTTACCTATATCCGCAGGGGAAGGTAAATAATCTACCACCGCATCAAGTAGGGGCTGTACGCCTTTATTCTTAAAGGCACTGCCGCATATTACTGGTACTAACACTCCAGAAATTGTGCATTTTCTAATGCAAGCCTTAATTTTTTCTTCTGCCACTTCCTTGCCAGATAGATATGCTTCCATTATATCATCATCCATCTCAGCTACCATCTCAAGCAACTGGACTCTGTATTCTTGCGCTTTTTGCTGTAAATCTACTGGAATTTCTTCGTAAAAATATTCCGCTCCTAAATTCTCATCTTTCCAAATTATTGCCTTCATTTTAACTAAGTCAATTACCCCGGTGAAGCTATCTTCTATACCAATAGGCAGCTGCAATACCAACGGCTTTGCTCCTAACCTATCTTTAATCATTTCAACGCAGCGATAAAAATTGGCACCCATCCTGTCCATCTTATTGACAAAACACATTCTAGGTACGCCATATTTATCAGCTTGACGCCATACCGTTTCAGATTGAGGCTCAACGCCTGCTACTCCATCAAATACTGCTACCGCCCCATCAAGCACCCGTAATGACCTTTCCACTTCAATAGTGAAATCTACGTGTCCAGGAGTGTCGATGATGTTGATTCGTTTGTCATTCCAAAAGCAAGTAGTGGCAGCCGAGGTGATCGTAATCCCCCTCTCTTGTTCTTGCTCCATCCAATCCATAGTAGCGCCGCCTTCATGCACCTCACCAATCTTATAAGACTTGCCGGTATAGTATAAAATCCGCTCGGTAGTAGTAGTTTTACCAGCGTCAATATGAGCACAAATACCAATATTACGAATATCTTCTAATTTAAACTTCTTACTACTGTCTGTATCCTTCATCTACTTTACCTTGCCATTTTCTTCGGGCTAAAATGCGCAAAAGCTTTATTAGCTTCCGCCATTTTGTGAGTATCATCCTTTTTCTTAATAGCCATACCTCGGCGATTAAAAGCTTCAAATAATTCCTGAGTCAATTTATCTATCATTGAAAGTTCTGGTCGCTTTTTAGCCGCCATAATAATCCATCTGATGGCAAGAGCCATTCCTCTCCCCTCAGATACCACAGAAGGAACTTGGTAATTAGCCCCCCCTACCCTTACGGAATTAACTTCGATATAAGGCTTCACATTATTAATAGCACCGCCAAAAGCTTCAAATGGCTCCACCCTATGCTTTTTTTCTAAATTTTGTAAAGCGGTATAAACGATCTTTTCGGCTAAAGCCTTTTTACCTTCCTTCATAATACTATTAATAAACCTAGCCACCAAAACACTGTTATATTTAGTGTCAGGCAAGATTTTTCTTTTTTCCGCAGCGTGACGACGTGGCATTTTTTTCTCTATAATATATATTTAATTTAATTATTTTTTACCTGCTGGTGCAGCTTTTGAAGAAGTACCATAACGAGAACGTCCTTGTTTACGGTTTTTCACTCCTTGCGTATCTAACGCTCCCCGCACAATGTGATATTTCACCCCCGGCAAATCAGGCACCTTACCTCCCCTCACCAACACTGTAGAGTGCTCTTGCAAATTATGTCCCTCACCAGGTATGTAAGCATTGACATATTGACCGTTACTAAGACGTACTCGCGCCATCTTTCGTAGAGCAGAGTTAGGCTTTTTAGGAGTAACGGTTTTTACTATCACGCATACGCCTTTCTGAAACGGATTACCTTTTAGAGCAGGCGATTTTGTCTTGCGTACTTTTGCTTTTCTTCCAAAACGCACTAATTGATTATTGGTTGGCATGTTAATTAATATCTCCTAAGTCCACTTATCAACTTATCTTTTATATATTCAAACAATATTAAAATGTCTAAAATGTAGTTGAATATAATTAATTTTTCATACAAAAGCAATAGGCTTTAGTATTTCTAAACGCCGCCCTTGGTTTTATTAGTATTTTGCTGTAGTTTATCAGCTATGCTGGCGTTGATAGTATCAAAAATTTTTGCTGATGATTTAGCAACTTCATGCATAATTTCTTTAGTATTGTCGATAACATTTTCTGCTACTGCTTTAGTGTGTTTGTTCTGACATTCTAAGGTTTGCTCTAAATTCTCTGCTGTTACTGCTTCTTTCATCGCCCCGCAAACCTGGGCAATATTATTTTGCAACAGCTCAAAGCTCTTTTGGCTCATTATTTGCCAATTTTCCAACAGCGCAGTGCTCATAGCAGTCATTATTTCTGCGTTGCTTCTAATTGCTTCATTAACTAGCGACATATCTGCCGGACGCCCCACTTGCTGTATAAAGTCTATATAAGAAGCTGGATTCATAAAATCAAAAAATTGTTTATTAGAACTAGTCATATCTACCCTTTTATTTACTTGCTTAATTTAAGCTAGCACCAATAAAAACGCCCGTCAATATTATAGCAATGAAAGCCAAAAATATTTGACTTCAAGATGCAAAATTTATATACTTAACTCTGATAACTTAGAGGATATAACGTGACCAAAATCATTAAGTCAAAGTATAAAGCAAGCCGCAGGCTTGGAGTGAGCTTGTGGGGCGACAGCAAAGATGCATTTAATAAAAAGAACTATCGTCCTGGTCAGCATGGGCAAAGCGCCCTCCCAAAAGCTTCTGACTATGGGCTCCACCTTAAAGCCAAGCAAAAGCTTAAATTCCATTACGGGCGGGTTAATGAAAAGCAATTCCGCAACATTTTTATTAACGCTAAAAAAATGAAAGGCAACACGGGAGAGTATTT
>CAZMMN010000088.1:3447-4188 GCA_964567405.1 uncultured Rickettsiaceae bacterium
CTATCGTCTATCGTCTTGGTCTTGCGCCAACTATATTTGCTGCGAGGCAGCTTGTTAGCCACGGTCATATTAAAATCAACGGCAAAAGAGTAAATATTCCAAGTTGCGCAGTTAAAGAAGGAGATGCGATTGAGTTAAAAGAAAGCTCTAAGCAAATTGCCTTGATTGCTAATTCACTAACTAAGCAGTCTAGAACGCCTTCTTATTTATCTTTTGAACCTTCAACCATGACTGGCAAATTCCTAAGAGTGCCAACCATAGAAGATGTGCCCTACCCTTTCGATCCCGAGGTTCACTTAGTAGTGGAGTTATACTCTCATTAGGGATAATAATCCTTTATTATAGCGTATGTTTCACGGCATTAGCCAATGAACATGCGCTATAAGGCAAATAAGCATATCCTATTTCATTATCAGCTTTTGCCCGTCTATTTTAATTTAATAATATATTTTCCATGTCTTTTATTGAGCAATTAACAAAAGGAAGATCACGCGCAGATAGGCCTCCGCGAGCGGCAAGCTCGCTGCCGGCGTTACCGGCGAGGAATTGGTTAAAGCAGCAAAAGAATACGCCCAGCTAGAGCCAGTAGTAGAGAAGATCAAGCAATATCAGCAAGCCTTAGGGGAACTTGCTGATACTAAGCAAATAGCGGCAGAGCCGGGGCTAGACCTCCCCACTCAACAAATGGTAGAGGAAGAATCCATACGGCTTGATAATTTGATTGAGCAGCTGGAAAAGGAG
>CAZMMN010000089.1:0-4177 GCA_964567405.1 uncultured Rickettsiaceae bacterium
TGCTCTCTCTTCTGCCTCTCCTGGTTATTTAGGAGGTCAACGAGCACTTATCCCCTTGCAGATGATGCTAAGTAATGTAGGAGTTATCGTATTACCAAAAAAAGTTAGCATTGCCAAAGCTTATGATAAGTTCGATGAGAAAGGCAATCTTAGCAGCAGTGAACATTTAGAAGATTTAAGGTTATTAGTAAAAGACTTTATTCGCGTGACCACTGCAATAAAGCAGTGCAGCAAACATGAAGCGGTAGAATAATCAAATTTTTATAAGCAACCCCACCTAACGATTACAATTATTATACTTTTAAAATGGCAAAGAAACTTTTTATTAAAACATATGGGTGTCAAATGAACGTTTATGACTCCATGAAAATGCAAGATTTGCTTAGTCCGTTTGGCTATGCTACTACTGTGGAGATGGAGGAAGCAGACGTTGTTATTCTTAATACTTGCCATATTAGAGAAAAGGCGGCAGAAAAAATGTATTCTGAGCTAGGCAGAATTAGACAACTGAAAGATGATAGAAAAAAGAAAAATTCCGATCAAATGACTATAGTAGTTGCAGGATGCGTAGCCCAAGCAGAAGGAGAAGAGATATTTGCTAGAAGTCCCTATGTAGACATTGTGGTAGGACCGCAATCATATCACACATTACCTGAACTTATAGCTAGAATAGTAAGGCAAGAAAAACATCTAATTGAACTGGATTTTGCCTTTGAGGAGAAATTTGACAAATTACCTCAATATAGCAGTCCTCAAGGCGCAAGCAGCTATATATCTGTTCAGGAAGGGTGCGATAAATTTTGTACTTTTTGCGTAGTTCCATATACTAGAGGAGCAGAATTTTCAAGACCCTTAGAGCAAGTATACAGAGAAGCCCTACATACAGTCAGCAATGGTTCCAAAGAGATTATTTTATGTGGACAAAATGTTAATGCCTATCATGGTAAATCACTGGAAGAAAAGGATTGTAATCTAGCAGACTTGCTAAAATATATAGCTAAAATACCATCTCTAGAAAGGCTGCGTTATATTACCTCGCATCCAATTGACATGAATGAAGAATTGATAGCGTTACATGGTAGCGAGCCAAAGTTAATGCCCTTTTTGCATTTACCAGTGCAATCAGGGTCAAACAATATTCTAAAAGCAATGAACCGGCGTCATGATAGAGATTATTATCTGCAAATAATTGCTAAGCTACGAAATGCAAGAGCTGATATAGTTTTTTCCTCAGATTTTATTGTAGGCTTTCCTGGCGAAACTGATGAGGACTTCGCTGACACTTTAGATTTAATAAAAAAAGTTAAATTTGGACAATGCTATTCATTTAAATATAGCCCGCGCCCAGGCACACCAGCAGCAGTAAAAAAGCAAGTACCAGAAGCAGTCAAAGATGAAAGATTAAGAATATTGCAAAAAGAACTCCAATTGCAACAGTTAGAGTTTAATCAAAGCTGCATTAACCAAGTAATGCCAGTATTATTCGAAAAAAATGGTAAGCTTGCTGATCAAATTCTTGGCAAGACTCCTTATATGCAATCCGTACATGTACTAAGCAAAAACCGCTCGCTTTTAGGGCAGATTGTAAATGTAAGAATTACCAACGCGTCGCTAAATAGCTTAGAAGGAGAAATAATGCCCCAATCACTGCTAAAATATGCTTAAAATCATATATTTTTTTTGTAAGTTAGGTACGTTGCTTACCTTAATAGTTGCCGCCACTACACTATATTTATTCTATCACTATGCTAAAGGCTTGCCTGATTATTCGCAGCTGGCAAGCTACTATCCTCCTTCAGTTACCAGGATATATTCAAGCGACGGCAAATTGATAGAAGAGTATGCGCTAGAACATCGTGTTTTTGTCCCTATTAACAATATTCCGCGTTCTCTTGTTGAAGCTTTTATCTCTGCAGAGGATAAAAACTTTTTTAATCACCCTGGGGTGGATGTATTCAGCATAATCAGAGCGTCACTCGCCAATGTTACTAATTTCTTACGAAACCGGCGCATGGAAGGCGGTTCTACAATTACCCAGCAAGTAGTCAAAAACTTTTTGCTTTCTAATGAGCGCTCAATAGAGAGAAAAATAAAAGAAGCAATTCTTTCTTATATGATCTCTCAAACCTTTACTAAGGAACAAATCTTAGAACTATATTTAAATCAAATCTTTCTAGGAAAAAGGGCTTACGGCGTATCAGCAGCGGCACAGAATTACTTTAATAAATCTATAGATGAACTAAATCTAGCGGAATCTGCTTTGATTGCAGCATTGCCAAAAGCCCCCGCACTTTACGATCCAGAAAAAAATTATGAGAAAGCAAAAGAACGCCGTAATTATGTGTTAACAAGGATGTTCGAAGATGGTTATATTAGCCGCGAAGCCGCTATAGAAGCAATAAACGTGCCAATTATGCTAAAAAAGCGCGACAGCTCTGAGACTGTCTCAGCTCCTTATTATGCTGAGAGAGTAAGAGAGGAGGTCATTAAGATAGTCGGCAAAGAAAATTTTTATACCGGTGGATTTACTGTGATTACTTGCCTTGATCCGCAGTTACAACATTTTGCCGCTCAATCCCTTAGGAAAGGCATTAGAGAGTATGATAAAAAGCGAGAGTTTAGAGGATCTATTGCAAAAATTAAGTTAGATAATTGGCAAGAAGAATTAGAAAATTTGCCTATTCCTGATTCTCTTTTAGACTATAAGCTAGGTGTGGTATTAACTATAACAGATAGCCAGGTTAAAATAGGTCTAACAGACGGCAGCGTCTCTAAAATAGCTTTATCCACAATGAAGTGGGCAAAAACTAACTTAAAATCCGCTAAATCCTTATTACAAAGCGGTGATGTGATCGTGGTAGAACAACTTAAGGAAGGCTATGGGTTAGAGCAAATACCGGAAGTTAACGGCAGCATTATGGTAATGAATCCTAATACGGGTCAGGTACTTGCAGTCCAAGGAGGATATGATTTTGACAAAAGCAAGTTTGACCGAGCAAGCCAAGCTTTAAGGCAACCTGGTTCCTTAGCAAAAACTTTTGTCTATCTTGCAGCTTTAGAAAATGGAGTGCTACCAAATGAAATTTTTGAAGACGCGCCAATATCTATATCACAAGGAGCAGGAATGCCGGTATGGAGCCCTAAGAATTACAAAGGCGATTTTTTAGGTCCAATCACTATGCGGAGGGGACTTGAAAAGTCGCGTAACTTGATCACAGTTAGAGTAACGCAATCTATCGGACTTGGTAAAGTTGCGGAGATAATAAAGCGATTTGGCATTAATAACGAACCACCCAAAGTTTATTCAATGGTTCTTGGCTCGCTAGAGACGACACTTGAAAAAATGACTACTGCCTATGCTACTATTGCAAGCTATGGCAAAAAAGTCACTCCTCATTACATAGAAACTATTAAAGATCGAAATGGAAAGATAATTTATCGTCGAGATAGCAGGCAATGTTTAGCGTGCACAGTCAAAGATTCTGAGCTAAATAGTGCTGCTGTTCCGCAATTACCTGAACTAGAATATAGGTTAGTTACTGACGAGGCAAGCAGCTATCAAATTATTTCTATTCTTACTGGTGTTGCACAGCGCGGCACTGCTTGGACAAGCAATAAGCTTGGCAAAACTATAGCCGGCAAGACAGGCACTACTAATGATAGTAAAGACACCTGGTTTATTGGATTTACTCCTAATATTATTGTTGGTACTTATATAGGCTTTGATAAGCCAAAAGATATGGGCAAAAACTCTAGCGGCGCCACCGTAGCGCTACCAGTATTTATTAACTTTATGGAAAACGCTTATGCTAACGTTCCTTCTCTTGACTTCCAGGTTCCAAGATCAATTAAGCTATTGCCAGTAGATATAAAAACCGGTAGAATTACTTACGATGATCGTGCGGGAGTTATTATGGAAGCATTTAAGGCTAATGAAATTCCAACAGACCTGGAAGAAGAAAATATCATTATCAATAATCCAGAAACTAATCCTAGTAAGGATGCAGGCGAGGTATATTAATCCTCATATTTGCATATTTATTATATTATTCCAACTTTCAAAGAATTTATCTCGGATTGAAGCAATTGAATTGAGGGTAGTTTTTGCTTCTGTAGTAGCAGTAATTAGACCTACCAAAGAAGCTTCATTTACTAAAGATTTCTTAGTTATTTCTTC
>CAZMMN010000090.1:0-4150 GCA_964567405.1 uncultured Rickettsiaceae bacterium
ACACTATAAGTTTATCGCATCTCTCCTCATACCAATTTCTAACCTTTTTTATAGAATTGGTTGTTTCCTCATCTTTTTTATCTTTGCTCTTATGATTGACAAAGAGAGGCTTAATAAAAAGTTCGATTAATTTTGCCATATTTTAGAGACATAATAAGACATATTTGCCCATATGCAATTATGGGTTTTTTTGGAGTAAAATAAATAAAAAAATATAGAATACCGAAATTTTATTAATGTTTTTTCTAATAGTGATATTTGGATTATAAAAACTATGTAAAAAACAACGTTATTAACTTAAGGACAGGAGGGGAATAATTAATTATGGCTCCCCGGGCCGGATTCGAACCAGCGACCAAACGGTTAACAGCCGTTTGCTCTACCACTGAGCTACCGAGGAATATACGAAGTTTGTTTGTTGCTTTCACTCCTTATAACAAATCTTTATTAGTTGGTCTAGTTTTTTTTGTAATAATTATTATATATTGTAGTATAATTTTTAGGAAAGCAATTTGTCATTATATGGAAAGCAAAAGTTCTGCCAATAATTTGGCCGGCAAAATGTTAATAGCCAGCCCCTTTACCTTATATGGAGATGTATTTTATAAGTCTTTAATACTTGTTCTCTCCCACACTAAACACGGTTCAATAGGACTAATTGTTAATCAACGCCTAAATCATGTACAACTCACTCGCACCTTTCCGGCTATAGATAAAAACACCGACCCCCTGATAGATATGGTATTGCCAATGTATTTTGGCGGACCGGTGGAGCCTGAGAGAGGATTTTTTATCCATTCTGGAGAGTATGCTAAAAACTTGCTATTTAAATTTTCTAATAACTTATCTGTAAGTTCTAATTTTGAAATAGTTAAAGATATGGCAACCGGGAATGGTCCACAAAAAAGTCTATTTATAGTTGGTTACACTGGTTGGGGAGCATATCAACTTGAAAAAGAACTCATGAATAATCTATGGATTGTGGCAGAGTGTGATCAGCAGTTAGTTTTTGCAGAAGGAAATGAAAAAAAATGGGCGACCGCTTTAAAGAGTATTGGCATAGATAAATCCCATTTTCTCCCTAAAATCGCTAATTGTTAGCTAAATTCTTAATTCCTTTGCCACCCAAGAAATAATTGGTAATTTAAGATTTTGCTTGAGCGATAAGTCTTGGATTAACCTTACCGACTCCTTGCCTTCTACGAGATATGCATAACTATCTAAAAATAGTTCGACATTTGTCGCGGAGCCAAGCTCAAAGCCGAATTTTTTATTCCGTGAAGTAGGAGAAGTGCAAGTTAATATTAAATCGCCCACTACTGCTGGCAATGTTAAACTTTCTATTTTTCCGTCAAACTGCGCTGCTAATATTCTTATCTCTTCTAATCCTTGAACTATTAAGCTTGCTTGCGCATTCTCGCCGTAGCCTCTTGCATTATAAATGCCGCAACCTATGGCGATAATATTTTTGACTGCACCGGCAATTTGTATAGTGATAATATCCGTAGTAATAGTAATAGAGAAGTTTTTACTGCTTAGCCTATCACTGAGCTTCTTAGCAAGACTGAGATTTGTTGCTGCGATAGTAGTGGAGGTTAATAAGCCTTGTGCTACTTCCTTAGCAAAATTAGGTCCAGTAATAAAAGCTATTGGGTTAGGTAACATCTCCCCTAGGTAATTCGATAGTAACTTAGTGGGATTGCCTACCAGCCCCTTAGTGGCGATTAGTAATACTATATTAGCTGGTAAATTTGCGGCTTTTAATTTCTCTATAGTTTCTTTAAATGTCCTAGAAGGCACTGCAATAATTAGAATTTCGCTGCTTAAAGCTGCCTCTAATTCTTGATACGGATATATATTACCAGCTAGCCGGCAATTGCCAAGATATTTACTGTTAGTGCGGCTATTTAGTATCTCTTTTATAATTTCCTGGCTACGTAATATTAACTGCACTTTTTTATGTGTGCGCGCTGCTTGACACGCTAGAGCAGTTCCCCAGCTGCCGCCACCATAAACAGCAATATTATCAAACATGCTCATTCAATAACAGCTCTAGCAATCATATAGGCTTGATCCACAGCTACTAACTCGGCGGCAACTAGTTGACCTACGGCAAAATTCCCAGTAATTTTAGCAGGAATGAAATTTTCGCTATGAGCATTATTATTTTTTTCTATCAATAGTTGCACCTTACTATGTATGTTTTTAAGAAAGAATTTGTTGAGCTGATGCTGACCGGCTCGGCGCAGCAAGGTAGCCCTAGCTTTCCGTACAGATTTTTCTACCTGTGGCATTCTAGCAGCTGGGGTGCCTTGTCTTTCTGAATAGGGGAAGACATGCAGATACTGTAAATCAGCTTCTGCGATAAGATCTAGAGTGTTGGCAAACATCTCCTCAGTTTCAGTAGGAAAGCCTGCTATTATGTCACAGCCAAAAGCAACGTTTGGACGCCTCACTCGCAAGGCATGGCAAAAATCAATTACTTGCTGACGGTTGTGGCGCCGCTTCATCCTCTTTAAAATCATATCATCACCAGATTGCAAGCTAAGATGAAAATGAGGCATTAGCCTATCTTCGTTTGCCATCAACTCAAATAATTCATAGTCAATTTCAGCCACGTCAATGGATGATAAACGCAGCCTCTTTAAGTCCGGCAATAAAGCTAGCGTTCTCTTAATCATTTGAGCAAAAGTCGGTTTTCCTGGCAAATCGGCGCCATATGAAGTGACATCTACTCCGGTAAATACTATTTCATTATAACCATTATTTAGCAGATTTTGTATCTGACTAACTATTGCCCCGATTGCTGTTGAACGGCTATTGCCTCTAGCAAATGGAATATTACAAAAAGTGCAGCGATGATTGCACCCATTTTGGACTTGAATAAAAGCTCTAGTTTTGGTTTCAAACCCGCTAATTAAGTGTGGTGTCGCTTCCTTAGCTTCTAGAATGTTGCCCACGATTATTTTAGGACCGTTATCATCTATTTGATAGTTGGTTGGTATTAACTTTTCTTGATTGCCAATTACTTTATCTACTTCGGGCATCATAGCAAAACTCTCAGGTTTTAGCTGTGCTGCGCAACCGGTGACAATCACCTTTAAACTAGGATTGTTTTTCTTAGCTTTGCGAATAGCTTGCCTCGCTTGTTTTTCAGCTTCATCAGTCACCACGCAGGTGTTTATTACCATAATATTTTGCTGTCCCGTTAATGATAAATTTTTCTTGATTATCTCACTTTCATAAATATTAAGCCGGCAGCCAAAAGTGACTACCTCCTGTGAATTACTCATAATAAAACTCTCCAGTTGCTACTAAACTTGCCGCTCCTTGCATTATTATATCCTTGTCTAATTGTTGCATAAGCAAGCTTCCATGCTTAAAAATTATTGTTGCTGGGGAAGAGATAAAGCCTAACTTAACGGCTGCCACAAAGCTAGCGCACGCACCGCTGCCGCAAGCCAAAGTAAAGCCCGTTCCTCTTTCCCACACTAATAAATGAATTTTGCTGTCTTGAATAGAGGCAAAATTAACGTTTACTCCATCTGGGAATAGGGGGGAATTTTGCAATTTGCCGCCAATTAATTCTTTATCATGCTCGCTTAACAAGCTAAAAATTACTAAATGAGGATTGCCCATATCTACACATATTATTTCTTTAGGCTCTATTTGGTAGCGTTCAGCAAGGCTCCAAATTTTATCAGCGCTTGGCATCCATGGTGCACTAAAGCTTGGCTTTCCCATATTAACGCTAATTTTATCATTATCTAAAATTTGGCAAGCTATTTTCCTATCTGCCAGTTTCAAGGTAATTTGCTGCTGCTCATGTTTTAGGCAAAGCAGTTTTGCTAGGCACCGCGCCGCGTTGCCGCACATTTTTGCTAGGGAGCCATCTTGATTGTATATAGTCATGCTATAGCAGTTTGATTCTTCCTTATCATAGATAATAAGCTGATCGCAACCAATAGCGGTGCGACGATTGCAAATAGCAATTGCCAGATTGCTTAAGTCATAATCTTTTGGTAAATCTTGTTGATTCAGCATAATAAAATCATTGCCTAGCCCATGCATCTTAATAAATTTTATCTTCACACCGACGCTAATTAGTTATTTTACGGTCATTATATAATATATAAAAAAATAGGGTAGT
>CAZMMN010000091.1:0-4036 GCA_964567405.1 uncultured Rickettsiaceae bacterium
CCGGCAATTAACCGGCATCATGTCTCTATGGAGTCCGGACTTTCCTCGTAAAGAAAACTTCACACAACTGCACGACCGCTATATACAACATTATATAAAAAAGTGCCTTTAGTCAAGGAGATGCACAATAGTTATGCACAACAACGCTGATTCTAATAATGATCAAGCCCTCTATTAGTGGATACTAATAATAATGATATAATCTCAACATAGCTATAAGGGTTACGGCGAAGTTGACGATTGTTAATAATTAACTGCTTCCCTTTAAAGTTAAAGGAAAATATGGTTAATATTAACAATTTATCAACAAACTTATCCACAATAATAGCGTCCATATTCAGCCCTATCACTGCAATAATTATTCTGCTGTTATTCCAATAAAGTTTACTGATAAAAGTTAATAAAGCATATAAATAGAATAGTGAAATTTGGTTTAGTTTTTAAGACTGAGAATGCGTCAATAAGTAGGATATCAACCCCGCTAATTCAGTAAGTATTTGGTCCTGCACTATATTCGCCCTTTGTTTTGAGTCCACTTCTACCAACAATTTATTTTTCAATAATTTAATTTCCGCAAATACATGATATGACTCACCATCGCATTCATTAGTAATAAATGCGCCGTGAAATTTTGGAGATTTATTGCTATCGCTGCAGCTTAAGGGCGGCAGTTGCTTTTTAAGATTTTTGGAATTTAGTTCCTTATAATGCTTGCTTAGCCATAACCATGTATTACCCCTACTACATTGCTCATCATATTTAAATTCTTTAATAGAGGATAAAGCTTTTTTAATTTTAGCAGCAGAAACTATAACATCAAATTCTATTATACATGGCTGCCATGGGTTCCCATCATAATCTAATATTTCGTGATAATCGGCATAATTTACATAGTAGGAATAAACTCTTTCTATTATTTCTTTAGTCCATATTTTTTTTGCTTGTAGCCTATTGGTGGCATTATCTTCGAATGTTGCATTGGTTCCGGACATACGAACAAGTTCCAGAGTTAGAGGATCAAACATCATTTTAGTAATGTTATTTATATCATGAACGCATTCTTTAACAATTGGCTCTGGTATAGGCAAAACAGCACATGAAAGCTCATACACATTATCTGCTGTGTTTTTCTTCACTGGACGAACTGCAATATATGAACCTTTCGTTAAATGGCAGCTAAGAGCTTCATCAATGGCAATAATGCTAGGTAATTTCTTTTCTATTTGGTTTTTTAGCGTTATAGAGGTGCCAGGAGATGTCGATATTACCTTATAAATACTCATATAAGAGTTGTTCAGAGATTTTAAATATACTTGTTCTTCACTTGTTATTTTATTTTTGTAATGTTTTAAATAATAATTAATAAAGTTCCAACTTTCATTTTCAAAAACATAAGTACTAGTAATACAAAACTCAAACACACAGGTTATAATTATTCCTGCAATATCATTATTAGTTTTAGCTGTAATTTCCTTTATCAATT
The DNA here is from genome assembly GCA_964567405.1 of uncultured Rickettsiaceae bacterium. Classification (GTDB taxonomy): domain Bacteria; phylum Pseudomonadota; class Alphaproteobacteria; order Rickettsiales; family Rickettsiaceae; genus CAZMMN01. The sequence goes on from CAZMMN010000091.1 coordinate 1,484, forward strand.
TATCTGTTGAAACAGCTGGGGCGTCATTATCGTAACAACCTTCCCCACTATTTACAATTTCGTGGAGAATATCATTTATTACAGAATGTATAAGTTGTAAATATTTATGATCGACCTTATTAAGACATTTCATAAGTTTTTGTAGCTGCATATAATATACTAAATTTTATATTTTATTAACTATGTTAACCTATTAAAGAGCAAGAGTTCTATTGCTTAAACTTTACAAGACGCTTATCGCGGATAAATTAAAATTTATTACAATCATTCTCTTTATTCTATCTTTCCTAATTGCAACTTTTTGTTTATAGAGCATTTCCTAACTTTATAAAGTTACTACTCCATAATTTTAAACAAATTAATACTTATTTCAAACTATTTTACCGTTTCCCAACAAAGTATTTTATACTCAATTGCTATTTTGCTAACTCATATAGCCATCACAATGGTAAATTGAAATAGTGTAAAACGCAATCGATGATTAGGACACAGATACGACTAATTTTATTTTAAAATTTGGCATTATACTTGATTATTTTATGAAATTCATTCATAATTACTCGTTAATTTAATAAGACCTATAAGACAAGAATATGAAAAATTGCTATAAAAAAGCGCTATTTGCTCTTACTGGACTCGCGATAATAGGGGCGGGGTTTTTCTATGGAAAGCATAATACTGTAGAAGCGGGAGTTAAAGAAGGGCAACGGTTTGAAGATTGGGAAGTAGCCTGCCCTATGCAGGATAACAAAAAAATTTGCTTTCTTACACAATCCGTCACTAGCACTAAAGGTAGCAAAAGAGACATTCTTGTTATCTATCAAATTGGCTATTTTGGAAAACACAATAAGCTTAGCATGTACCAGCTGGTGCCCCCTAATATTCAAATTGAACCGGGCGCTATAATAATAGCTAGCGAGACAAATCTCATCGCGCCAAGCAAATATGTCAGCTGCAACCCTACCCTATGTTCAGCGCTTACCGAAATATCCGATTCAGACTTAGAAACCCTTTTAGCAAGTCCAACACCTCAATTTTCATATACAAGCAATACAGGGCAAGTAAAATGGCCGATTTCTACTAAAGGACTTAAAGAAGGTCTAGTCGCCTTAAAAAAATAGGTTGATAACTCGTGCGCAATAATTCTTCTTTAAAAAGACCTATATTGCTATGGGGTCTTGCTAGTTTATTCTTTGCTTTCCAATTTGTGCTTAGATTATCAATTGGCATATTGAGGGAAGAAATACTCCAAAAATTTGCCATTGATACGATAACTTTTGGCACGCTAGCTGGTTATTATTATCTAGGATATTCAGGCATGCAAATTCCAATAGGGATAATGCTTGATAGATTTAATGTCAACTTAGTTATTTTTATTTCGATTATAATAACCTTGCTGGGTACTTTAACCTTCGTCGTTAGCTCTAACTGGGAATATTTGATTCTTGGTAGATTTTTAACTGGCGCTGGCTCTGCTGCGGGGTTTTTAGGGGTAGCCAAAATCACAAAACTATATTTTCCTCCCCGGCATCATTCTTTCTTGCTTGGACTATCTTTTACTTTTGGTTTAAGTGGAGCAGTGTTTGGCGTTACTCCAATGAAAATATTGTTTAACCATTTTGGTTATACTAGCACTTTTTATGCTCTTACAATTATCGGATTAATTATAGCAAGCACAATATTAGCAGCAAGCAATAATACCCAAATAGCAACTAATAATGTGGAAGCAAATAGTTTCTCTTATACTCAATTATTCAGTCTGCTATTTAACCCCACAATCTTAATAATAGGTCTTTGCGGCGGACTAATGGTCGGGGCGTTAGAAGGTTTCGCTGATATATGGGCTATGCCATTTTTTAAATATGCTTATCAGATGAGTGATATTGACAGTTCTATTGTCACCTCTTTTGTTTATATAGGCATGTGCTTTGGCGGACCAGCTTTAGCTTTACTTGCTAAATTTTGTAAATCCGCCCACATTGTGATAGTTTTAACCGGACTACTTACCATAGCAATTTTTAGCTTGCTATTTTATTTCCCTTCTATGTCTTTCACGTTCGCTAGTTGTTTGATGCTGTTACTAGGAATTTGCTGCTGCTATCAGGTTTTGATATTTACTGTAGTCTCCACCATGGTTGACTCATCCCTAGCAGGGATTGCCATTGCTATTGTTAACTGCGTTAATATGGCATGTGGACACCTTTTTCATACATTAATTAGCATTTTAATTCAATATAATTGGGATGGCTCTTTAGGCGAAAATCAGTTACCTCTTTATAGCCGACAAGATTTGATAATAGGAAATTCTGTCATTCCTATTGGCTGTTTAATCGGTTGCTTTGGCATTATATTATTATCTATTCGTAAAAATCGTAACTCCTCTCCTCTATAGGTCAAAAAAGAGGTTAAAGGCTCTTAAATCAGTAAAATACTGATATTTTTATTGACTATTAGAGCAATTAATCATAATAATCTTTATTATTTCTGTTTTAGCTAACAATCGGGGCATGGCGCAGTCTGGTAGCGCATCTGGTTTGGGACCAGAGGGTCGGG
>CAZMMN010000092.1:0-4010 GCA_964567405.1 uncultured Rickettsiaceae bacterium
TTAGTATAGAAATTGATTCACTCAAAGATAGCTTTCCTTCCCTATGCCTTTGTTTGCCAGAGCTTAGCAATTTATGGCGCAACCAACTTTCATATGCTTTACAAAAATCATTAACTATAGTGAAAATTGTAGTATGCTTACACATGTTATTAAACCTTTGTTATTGCTTTTTCACATGTATTTATACCTAAGGTTTAATAACTTTCCTATCTCTTTCTTCCTCCTTATCCATAGTTCGGGTTAATTTATGAACCAAGGCTTAGCCTTCCTTGTCAACTTCCAATGAGGCGCACTTCGGCAATTGTGTCGTAGACACAATTGCCAGGCGCCAAAAGATGGGAGTTATTGAAGCGTTATAAAGATGAATGTAGATACTTTGAGTCTATCTATATTAATTGTGGACTTGCTATCCGTAAGTTCAAGTTTACCTATAAAGTTTTGTGCAACTAAGTTACGGCTACTTTTCACTTAATTATGCATAAGAAGTTGAAGTCTCTTCTACATTTCCTAGTAGAGCAGTTATATCATGAGTAACAGTCTGGGCTGCTATACCATTACTTATATTTGGTGCGTATATTGCTTTAAAGGAAGGTTCTATGTTAGGCAAGCCAGCTGCAAATTCTTCCTTGATTTTAAGCGCTTTTTCTTGATACTTCAGACTCTCAGTTATATTTCCCAACTTATTATAAATTATCCCCATCTTATCCCAAATCTTAGCTATGGTTAAATGCTTGCCATGAGGTGATTTTTCTTCAGTTTTTAATATTAATTTATAACATTTAAGAGCCTGACTGAAGATAGTAACTGCTACAGGACGCAGCTTTTCTCCTAATTGCCCAGCATCATACATCATAGCTAACTTAAATAGAGCTTTTTCATATCCATATTGGGCAGCTTTTCTAAACCACAAGGCTGCATGTAAATAATCTGCTTCTTTATCAGAGTTTGTAGGATTATAATATTTTTTGCCTAGTTCATACATTTCCTTAAGGGTATTAGGGTGGAGGTTTATACTAGTTTCTATATTTAGGTGATGTTCCTCCTGCGATTTTTGCCATTGCTCAATTGTGCTTCTTAAATTTGGCTCTAGGTTAGTTAATTCCAAGAGCTTGGTTAAGCTCTTTTTCGCATCTTCATTCTTTAGTTTAGCAGATAAGATATACCACTCTATAGCTTTGAACAAATCAGCTTTTCCTAGCGCTCCTGTTTCATAAATATTCCCAAGCTTACACATTGCCTTAGCATTATCCACTGAGGCTGACCTTTCGTACCAAGAAATAGCCTGCTCATAATCATGCTCAATAAGAATGCCTTCGCTATAAATATCCCCAAGAATCCTACTAATAACTCTAAAGCGCGGGATTTCATCACCAAATTGTTGAGCTAAATTAAGAAGTTCTTGAAGGATCTGACTTTTTTCTTCATCGCTCAATTCTTGAGAGCTTAACAATGAGCAAAATTCTTTATTTGCATATTGATATTCCTTATCAGATTGAGCTAAAAGAGAAGCTAAACAAAACCACTTCGCTGCTGCTTGGATATCTTTAGGAAAAAAGTTGCCGTTCTTATAAAGCTTGGCTAATATTAGGGCATGTTGAGTATTTTTTGCCTCATCTTTAGTTAGATTTGTTACTAATAATTGAGCCAATCTAGCTTGTTCTGCTTGGTCTAATATATTTCCTAAGTCTCTGCTTTGACATATTTCCGCAAGTTCTACTGATGCACGTAAATGCTTTACCCTCGCTAATAAACTATACAATTTAACTGCTTTAGCATAATCAGCAACCTCAAGATTGTCATTTTTATAAATTCTAGCCAATTGAAGCATACAATGTGTTTGAAGCCCTGTATAATGGGTGAGTTCTGAGGCGCTGTACAACTGGTCTATATCTTGCCCGTTTAAGGATTTTTCTAGTAACCAAGGCAATGCTTCACGAAGGTTTTTTTCTAGCCATAATTTATTTAATAATGTTAGCGCTTCTTGTTCAATGTGCAAATCATCTAGCTTATCTATTTGGAGGAGAACTTTTTCAAGCCAGGTAACTGCTATGCCAACATTTCTATGCCCTGCATTATCTTTTAAGTAAAGTTTAACCAAAAGCATCATTGCTTCAACATTGCCTTTATCAGCCGCTAGGGTTAGCCAGTATAAAGCTTTATTATAATCCTTGCCTCCTAAGCCCCCATTAAAATATCTTTCTCCTAAACATAACGCTGCTTCATTATCTCGTGCTAAAGCTTGCTTTGACCAAATCGTAATGGCTTTTTCAAACCAAATGATACTCTCAGAAGGATCTTTGTTCCCTAGACATCCATTTATGTAAAGCTTTCCTAAGCGATAAGCAAAAACTGGGTCTCCGCTCATAGCCGCTTTTATAAATGTTGCTTCTGCTTTGGATAAGTCAATATCTCCTAAGCTGCCTTTTAAAAACAACCTACCTAAATCCCACATTGCAGTTACGTTCCCTTTTTCAGCAGCTTTTTCATATAATTCTTTTAGTTTGTTAATCCAGTATCTAGAAAGCTCTTGATTTGGCTTGCATCCTTTGCCATCTCTATAACATTTGAATAACGCAATTAAAGCTTGCTGATTTCCTTTTTCAGCAGCTTTTTCAAGCATAAAAAAGCCTCTTTGCGGATTCTTGCCTAATAATCCTTCAATTTGTTCCAATCCTATTTCTGTAGCTAATTGGCTGCTAGTTCTTGCAAGAAGCTCGGATGCGTGATCTAGAATAATTTCAAACTCCTCTGGCTTAAATTCTCCTTTTTTAACTAGCTCGTTTAAAGAGGCTAATGATGAAGGGCTGCCTAGTTTTGCTGCTTTTACATATAGTTCTATAGCTTTAGGCAAATTTTTCTCTCCTAATAATCCTTCTTCATAAATATTAGCCATTTGCCACATAGCTCGAGTATTATTTTTGTTAGCAGCTTTTAGTAGATAATTTTGGGATTTTTCACGAAGTTCAATTTTTTCCTGTTCTTTATCTTGCTCAATTATTGATGATGGCTTTATCTCACACATAGCCTGATACTTAGCAAGGAAACGCTGCCCTAAAATTGCCGATGCATAGTTGTTGCCATGCTGAGCTGCTTTTTCCATCCAATTTAAGGCAGTGTCTGGATCTTTAACTCCCAACTTACCGCTCTCATGTAATTGCGATAATTTACACATTGCATGACTGTTATTTTTAGTATTGGCAGCACGCAAAAGCCATTCATATGCTTTTTGTACATTTATAGGTCCAAATTTTCCTTCTAAGTAATAATCCGCTAGCTCACACATTGCATGATCATTATTTTGAAAGGTAGCTTTCCTGATAAGTTTTTTTTCGTGGGTTTTAGTATGATGCAATAAATCCCATTTGGTATTACGGGTATTTTCTATTACGGTTACAACTTTATTATCAACCACTACCAACTTAGTATCCTCATTTATATAAGTAGCAATGCCTTTTTCTTGTTCTGATTTTTCGCCATCATTAAGAGTTTTGACAATGGTTGATTGATGAATTTCCCTTTGCTGTGATCTTAATAGTCCATGACTCGTATATTTTAATTCATCTTTTTGATCCCTTGCTTGACTATCACTTTGAGTGATAGGACTGTGAGATTTAGGTTTAGGAGGAACTTTGCGCTTTTGCGGTATAACATAACGATTTTTTGCCATTGCTATATTCTTTTAAAGTTTAGGGCGTCTTTAACTATAAATTACTTTAATATTAGTATTATTAAATTTTCATTAGTAAACAATAAAAAACATAAAGTTTTATTGGTTAGGAAATACAAAACCCCTTCCTAAAACTCAATTACCAAAAATGAAGAGTTAAAATAAGTTTGCACGTAAAAAAGATAGAAAAGGCAGTCAAAGCTAATTAAGGGTTATAATTGCTCTTAGCCAGTCTTTTAATTTGGTGTAGCGTTTTTGGGAGGTGTTGTCTCGCACGGCTATAGCGAGGGCTTTCTTTTGTCCGATTATTATGACTAGGTTTTTGCCTCTGGTGATGGCGGTG
>CAZMMN010000093.1:0-3993 GCA_964567405.1 uncultured Rickettsiaceae bacterium
CGTCACTACTAACGGAGTCTCTGTTGATGTCCTTTCCTCCAGCTACTAAGATATTTCAATTCGCTGGGTTTGCTTCACATAGCTATTTATTCACTATGCAATACCTGTAAACAGGTGGGTTTCCCCATTCGGAAATCCTCGGATCGAAGCTTATTCGCAGCTCCCCGAGGCTTATCGCAGCGTATTACGTCCTTCATCGCCTTCTAGCGCCAAGGCATCCACCAAATGCTCTTTTATTATTTACTTTTTCTTGAGATTACACGATGTATGCAGAATTAAATCTACACAAATAGTATCAACTCACCGTTTTTCGCGGTGTATTTAGTTTTAGCTTTATTAACTTGTTAAACAGCTGCAACGCTTTTAAAAGCCTTACTTAGCAAAATATACTTAAAGCTTACAGAAATGTCAAGACCAATTAGCAAATCTTATTTAATTATGTTATGGTAAGATTTTAAAATTATTATGGGACTATTTTTCGTTTAGGTAAAAATGACTTATTCACGCTCTCTTTGCTTTGTAGGAGGTATGCTTAGCGGACTTAGCTTTGCCCCTCTTTTTTTTATTCCACTCTTGTTCTCTCTTTCTTTGCTTTGTTATCAGATACGTTCATCATCTAGCATAAAACAAGCAAGCTTATTAGGTTTTTTATTTGGATTTGGCTACTTTTTAACTGGTATGTATTGGGTCAGTATTGGAGTTAGCGTTTATATAGAGGAGTTCTGGTGGGCTATGCCTTTCGCTTTATTTGGATTACCTTTAGTTCTTGGCTGCTTTATAGCGGGAGCAACAAGCATAAGCTGGCTATTTAAGGAACGCAGTTACTACCGACTGGCATTTTGCTTTTGTTGGGTATTTTTTGAATGGCTTAGATCGTGGCTATTTACTGGATTACCTTGGAATTTGCTTGGACATAGTTTATCTTTTGCACCCGTCCTAATTCAAGTTGCAAGTATTGGTGGGGTCTACGGCATTAGCTTTATAACAATTTATGTTTTTAGCGTTTTTTACTATATTTTTACCCGGCAATGGCTAGAATTTAGGGCAGCTTTGCTAACTTCTGCAATTATTATATGTACAGTAATATCATATGGAACAGTAAGATTAGCAAAATATCCATCCCAATTTTCAAATCTACAAGTCAGGCTAGTACAACCAAGCATACCGCAGATTGCAAAATGGGATGCTGATATATTTTGGCAAAATCTCGACGCTCACTTGGAACTATCAAAAAGAAATGGTAACCCTGATTTAATAATTTGGTCAGAGGCAGCATTAGTAGTGCCTTATACCTACCCCCCAATTAAAGATGAGTTATTAGATATGCTAAAAGAAGTAGATGCTATTTTAGCAACAGGAGGAGTTATAGAAGATAAAAATGAGACTGACACTAAAATCTATACTTCGTTGTATGCTGTAAATCAGAGCGGAGAAAAATTATTTGAGTATCATAAATCTCACCTAGTCCCTTTTGGCGAGTACGTACCGCTAAAATCTATCTTGCCCATTAAAAAGCTCACTTATGGCTTTATAGATTACGCAGAAGGCGATGGAAAACTAGTAAAATTAAGCAAGTTTAACTTAACTATAAGAGCACTGATTTGTTATGAAGCAATTTTTGCCGAACTTGCTCGTACATCAAACAAGAAAGCGGACTTAATTATTAATGTTACCAATGATGCTTGGTATGGCAATTCTTCTGGACCACATCAGCATTTTTATATTAGCTTATTTAGAGCAATTGAAAATGGGTTACCTATGCTAAGAGTTGCTAATAATGGCATATCTGCGGTTGTTGATCCTCTAGGTAGAATTGTAGCTGAGCTTCCGTTAAATAAGGTAGGTATTATTGATAGTAACTGCCCCATGAAAATTTCTACCACTACTATTTATTCCCATTGGGGAGATGCCGCAGCTCTCATAGTTGCGTTAGCAGTGTCATTAATACAATTATTAGTTAAAACTACACCAAAAATTTTCACATTTATCAATAAAAAAGCTTGATTATTATATAGGGAATTCTAATATTTCAATTATAAGTTAATATCAATAAGCTTTAGATATGAATAAATTATCTATATTAAAAACAAAAAAAGAAAAAATTGCTAGACTTGATTACTTAATCTGTCGACGCTTCAAACAATGCCGCACCATCTTTGGTATTAGTCAACAAAAAGTAGCAGACGCAATAGGGGTCAGCACACAACAAGTTCAAAAATATGAGAACTCAGTTAATAGAATCTCTAGTGGAAAGTTACTTGCTATCTCACAATCTCTTGCTATGTCGTTAGACTATTTTTTTAACTTTGATCACAACATAGAAAAATACATTCCTCAAGTAGGAGAGGAAGGAGATGAGTACTATTTCGATGGGGAATTTAGTATAGAAGAAATCAACAAAGGAGAGATAGCAAGTTTTGTTAGGGCTATTTGCGGCATAAAAGACTATCATGTTAGGAGAAAGTTATTGGAATTAATAAAATCTATGTAAGGTTTTATTTACCTATAACTCTCATAATAGGGTTAAGTTTTTTAGAATATAATTAGAATATAAGAAGTAGTGGCAATAGGGTTAGATAAGATAATTGTGAACAGCTTAAGGTAAGACCTAGATGCTTTATCTTGAATAAACCAAAGATATAGATCTAATATTGGTTGAGTTTGTTTAGAAATTTGGTACTTATGAAGGTACATTTCTTTTAAAACCCTTTTGCCTTTTCTTATGCCCTCAAGCTTGGTAGATGTAAGATTACCAGGATGACTTCGATAAAAATAAAGTGACTCTTTAATATAAAAAAGCTTAGTGCTTAAGCCAAAGCGCAACCAATATTCAAATCTTCTACTAAAAACATTTGCTCATTGTAGCCCCTAATTATCTTAGCCCACTGAGCACGATATAAAAAACAGGCGCCCACACAATCTCTAATAGGCAGAAATTCAGGTGGTTCTTGATATATACGGTATCCTTCTCTGCCCTTCTCATTAATTAAGGTATAGTCAGCATAAACTAGTCCTATCTCTGACATGTTATCAAGGTACAGGCTCATCTTTTGCAAAGCCTGAGGGTGATATACAGATTATCTCTGATATCCATGTATAATACTGACCGACAGCTTTCTCAAACCATATATTTAGTGACCTCTATTATGAGAGGGAAGAACAATCGAAATTTTTGGCGTAGCGCTTTTATCCTTCATTTTGGTACTTTATTACATATTTTACTATTAGTCAGGTTAAAAATAAAATTGTTATGATTTTACAATAAATAATTTAAGTTTTATGCTCGCTGCTTTGCAAGCATAATAGGCAAAAGCAGGTCATTGATGGTTAGAGTATGAAACTTTGAAGGTAAAGAACAAGTTTCTATAGTATCAGTTATATAAACTTTAGATAGGCAAGAACGTTCAACCCGCTCTATTGCTGCTGCGGCAGAAAGCACTGGATGGGTAACAAACGCCTCTATCTCTAGCGCACCGTTATCGCGTAAGAGATTAGCCGCATTAATTATAGTTTGCCCGCTATCTATTATATCATCAATTAAAATACAATTCTTTCCTTTAACATTGCCGGTGATTTTTTGCATCTTAGGGTCATTATCGCTAGTGCGTAGCTTAGTAATAATGGCAAAGTCTATCTTTAATGCTTTGCTAAGGTTATTAACTCGATTTATGCTACCAAAGTCCGGTGAAACTAACAAGTGATTACTAGAGCACTTAATAAAAGGTAAAAACACGCTACTAGGATCAACATTATAAATGGGAATGGCAAAAAACCCTTCAGCTTGTTTAGAATGCAAGTCAATTGTGACAATGCTCGTTACCCCGGCTGCCTCTAGCAACTTAGCAATTAAGCTAGCTGAAATGGGTCCATATTCGTAAGCCACGCGATCTTGCCTGCTATAGCCAAGGTAAGGTATTACTGTTATAATTTGCTTAGCACCCGCACGCTTTACTGTGTCTACCATTAAGAGAAGTTCCATAAGATTATCGTTAA
>CAZMMN010000094.1:0-3886 GCA_964567405.1 uncultured Rickettsiaceae bacterium
GTATTATCATCTGTATTTGCTAGGTTAGGCAAATATGATGCAGCAATAGGTATACTACAAGAATGCTATAAGAAAATAAAGAATGGTGCGATACTAAACCCAATTAATTACGAAGAACTTACCCCCCAAACTGAAGCACAGAAACGTGCTATAGAAATGTTCAAACTTATTGACACTTTGTGTCCTGAAGAGATAAAGCCCCAAGTTATATCACAAGCCTATAACCTCATAGAGGGGATAAAAGTGTTGCATATACTATTGGATTGTCAACTGTCCCAACAAAATTTCCACGCAGCCATACAAACAGCAGATGAATTTGACAGTATTGCAAGCACTGCGCATAATTTGCTTTCCAGATCTATACCTGGATTAACAATCTCAGAATTAACAGCAGAAGCATTAAAGGATATTGATTCAAAGATAATATATTGTAGAACACAAAAAGCTTTTGCCTTTGATAATATTGGACAAGAAACGGCAGCACACAATTTATTAAAGGAGCTAGAGAATGACTTTGAAAATGGAAGATTTGACAAGACTCAGCACCCTCAAAGATTAGCTAGAATTTATACTGACCTAGCATCTCATGACGCACCCAACATGCCACGATATTTGAGAAAAATAGAAGATTTACTACAATATGGTACCCCGCTTACTATGTTCAACTATATTTTCATAAAGTTTCAAACTTCCATAACTTCTATAGACGGAAACAAAATAGAAGATATACTGCACCAGTTAAAAAGCTGTTTTCAAAATAATATAAGTGCATTTAGAGCTGAAGGTCTTTTATTTTTTGATTTTGAAATGAAAGTTAAACTTTGTGAGTTAGAAACTGTAAGGCTTGATGGAACTATCCTAAAGTTATATCAAACAAACCAAGAAGAGATGTATGCTCAATTTCGCCAGAAAGAGAATGGGATACTTCAACAAATGGATAACTTATTACCAAAAGTCCAATCTATTAACCTAAAAAATATATATTTAAAGACAAAAATAGAGAAAAAGGCTTATAATAAAGATGAGGAAGGATTTAAAGAGGTAGTAGAGCAGCTATATCAAATTAATAAACATACCTGTACGTTGGAAAGCATAAAAACTATAGTGCTTGAATGCTTAAAACATTTACAATATGTTGCTCCAAATTTTGAAAACAAGCAATATTTTGAACAACTTACTTCAAATATTCTTTCTAATCGTGAAACAGAAGTAAAGCACCAAAGTTCGAATATTAAACAAAACTTGCAAAGTGATAATTTGCTTTCTGAAATTGAGCTCTTAATTGAAAAAACGTTGCTGGATAAATTTAGTCAAACTAAAATTAGCACTAGTTGTAAAGACTGTAACTTAGAAATTTCTACTAAAGGAATAAATGAAACTGACTTACAAAATTACTGCAAATCTCGACTAGGTATTGGACTTAATGATTTAGAGTATGATAAACATACCTCTATAATTATATTAAATGAAAATTCCATAAAGATTTTAAGAGATAAGTTATCTTCCCAAAACTATGAAGGGGAAGGAACAAGAGATTATGATAGCTTAAGCTACTGGCATATATACAGTAAGAATGCTATGTATGAAATACTACAGCTTCGCTTAGAAAGCGTGAGCATAAATGAAGGTGTAGAAATCTTTAGCCCCAACTATATTTTTGATGGATCAAATGATTTAGCACTTAAGCTAGCTAAGGATGTTATATCTAAAGTCGCAGATAAAAAACTATTAGTTACTCTAAATTTGTATAACAAGCACTGGGTAGGTATTGTGGTAGACAAAATTGCTGATGAGCTCAAATTGCACTATCTAGACTCAGAGCAGCAACCTATACCTCTTATACTAAAAAAGGTCTTTACAGAGTTTTTACATCGAACTTATCCTGAAAGCCAGATTAATATTATGGAAACTGAGCTCAAGCCCCAAAAATATAATAATTGTGGCCTTGAGGTAATTGAGAATTTTATGCAATACTTAGCTGGTCATCGACTTAGTCAGGAGGATGCTCTGCCTATACATACTTTACTATATGAGGATTCGATTATGTTATCAGGAGACGCTCCTGCTAGTCTTTGAGGCTGTTTTGAGAAGAGAGCCCCTTTTAAGGCGCTTAGTTCAGATCATATAATTATTAATTGTAATAGACTTCCTAGATGGCATGACTGCTCTGATTAAGACAATAGAGAAAGGATATGCTGAATTAGAAATATTATTAATCAGTAATGGTGCAAGTAATAAGCCTCCAGAGCAAGAAGATATCTCTTTAAAAACTAAGTCAGAGTTAACAGAGTCTGCTATAACTTCATCAACAGAAGATATAGTGTTTGTGTGACATGAGGTCACTGATTGAATTGTTTAGCTGGATAATAACTCCTGACTAAACCAAGTGTTTTGCCACTTGTACCCTACTAAACTACGTACTAGCAGCAATGTAGTGCGTAAAGCTTTTAGGACAATGGACCCACCCGTAAGATAGAAGAAGAATCCGTGAGGAGGAAACGATGCTAACAGCGTAAAGTTGGTATGGGGACTAGGGTGTACGGTATGGATAGCATAAGCAAATGATCGCAAGCATCGTTATGTCTAACAAGCCAAAGACGCTGATAGGCTTGAACCAAAAGGTGTGTGGCGGGTTATCCCAAATATTGCATGAAGATAGGTTAAAAGCAAAGAATTGACAAATTTGGGATGCAAAAACCAAGTATTGCCCAAAAATTTTGCTAAAAAGTATTATCTGAGCTATCATTGACAGATTTTAGACGTAATACCCCCTTACCCCCATTTATATAAGCGCGGGGAACAGCGCTAAGATAGCTTACTCCAACGCCAGTTTTTTCATCACATGATCCCATATAAGTTGATAAGGATATGATGAAGACAACAAAAACTTAATCCTTCTTGTGTTACGAATAATTACTGCACCAATTTTAAATAATTTTAAGCGTATTGTACCTACTTGTGCTTTTGCCAGTTCACTACCATGTAAAAATTTATCTCTTATGTGTTCTACTAAAATATAACTAAAGGCAGATAAAATCATTCTTAGCTGATTAGCCCACCATTTATGACACGAAGTACGGTCAGCAAATAATTCTAATTGTTGTTCTTTAATCCGGTTTTCCATATCGCCACGAGCACAGTATACTTTATCATATAAATCTTCTGGCTCTCCTGATAAATTAGTTACTACATACCTTGGATTCTCTCCAACTGTTGTTATTTCTGCCTTACCAATTACTCTACGCTCAACGCTCCAACTACCAGCTTTATATTGAAACTCACTAAAAAGTCTTTGCTTTTTTTGCGTAGCAGCAAATGCTTCTTTTGCCTTCTTCATGGGAAGTTCAAGCAGCTTATTTAGCCTATTATTCTGGGCTATTCCTACTATGTATCGTACGTTATGTTTATCACACCAATCAAGCATTTGATGACGGCAAAATCCACCATCCCCACGAAAAACAATCTCTACCTCTGACCAGCTTTGCCGAAAACGCTTTACTAACAAAGATAATATTGCCCATGCATGCTTTGCTTGGTCTTGACTTGAAGTTCTAAGATAGCTAACTAATAGTGTCACCGTCAATAAAATTCCCCCCGTTGTGCTAAAAAAAAATCCCCCCCCCAGGCTTTCATAAAATAAGAAAAAAGTTATTAATTTTTTGGTTCTAAAGAGATAGATTTAGTACGGTAACTAACACCATTATTAATTTTGCATATTAAGGCATGATGCATTACACGGTCACGAATAGCTTCGGCTATCACCTTATCGTCAAAAACCTCACCCCATTGTTCAAAAGATTTATTGGTTGTTATAATGTAAGCGAACGGTGAAGCCTTAGCTTTACCCACAAATTAAGACACGTTATATTTAGGATAATTTTATATT
>CAZMMN010000095.1:0-3858 GCA_964567405.1 uncultured Rickettsiaceae bacterium
AGAGAGAAAATTACAGCTATTATCAGAAAAAACTTTATAATGATCGAGATCAACTACAGGCTGCTGAAAGCCGAGGCATAGAAAAAGGTATCGAAATCGGTGAAGCTAGAGGTAGAGAAGAAGGTAGAGAAGAAGGTATCGAAATCGGTGAAGCTAGAGGTGAAACCAAGGCAATCGAAAAAACTGCAATTAATATGTTAAAAGAAAAACTAGATGATTCTCTAATTAAATCAGTCACCGGTCTTTCTCAAGATGAAATAAACAAACTAAAAAGCAAAATGTGAATTGCCAAATTTAAAGTTTTTTGTACTTAAAATAAAAAAATATAGTTTAAAAGGACTTTACAAACAACATTATAAAGTCCCTGAGTTTAGTTTAGCCGATAAATTTACTTACAGTTTTGGTGATAGTTTTACCTAAGAAATCGCTTTTAATACTTTTTTGGCAACTTCTTTTCCTACCACATATTCAAAATATTCATCAGCTTGATTGGCAGTAGAGAAAAATCTGCTGTGTTTGTCAATTGTGTTGTGCGCAAGAGCTTGGTAAGCATCAAGTCTGGGCGATAGGTCCATCCCACAACCTGATAGCGCAAGCATATTTTTTCCTTTGTAAGTAAAAGGTGTTAGGCCACATTCCAGAGCAATTTCTTCATCGAAAACAACTGGTTCAAAATATACACACCAATAGCTTAAAGCATCCCAAAACGTTTCGCTTACTTGTTCCCATGCATCGTCTTCATCGCTATACTCAAAACCATAATCAGTTTTATAATGGTCTGCCAGTAATTGGCTGTTATATTCTACATTTTCATGAAAATCACTATCCTCATAAAAATCTATTTGATGTTTTATATAGAATGGATCTTCATAAAGACCACTGTTAAAATATCTAGTCATAAATAACCTCGTCATTAATTTGTTAAATTAGGGACATCCCTCGAAATGAAAGCTAAAAAGCTTTCATTTCCCAGAACCCGCAAAGCGAAGCATCGATGAAAAGTCAATGGCGCAAAGCGGCGCAAGCGAACCATTGACTTTTCAGGGATGCGAGCTATAGAACTTCTTGTGAGATTTAATTCTTGACTTAGCAGTAAATGCCTAATGAAGGTTATTTTTGATGATTGGCTATGTATTTGTTATTAAAAAATATATGTTTCTATTAAAATTGAACTTAAAGTTTATTAAAATAACTTGATTTACAAGCGTTAATAGTTTATGTACTAGCTGTATGATAAACTAAGGGTTAGATAAACGTGCTAGAAAAAGACAATAAAAAATTTAAATCATTGTTACCACAAGTACTAAGGTTGATAAACCAGCAATTCATAGACTTAGGCAACTTTATGGGTGACTTGTTGTTGTTATTGGAGCTAAAAATTGTCAGTTTAGTCAGGGAGATAAGAGCCTTTGAAGTATTGAAAAACTCAGTCACACAAATTAACTTATTGACACAGAGTTTTGGGTTTTTATAATTTTGATCTTCAATTTAAAGAAAAAAATAAATGCGTAAACAGCAAGTCTTAGTTAAACTGAAATTTGTTAAAAATTGTCGGTAAATAGTTAATTTACATTAACTAAAATTATCTTTTATTTTCTATTAATATATATTAGCATCGAGAAACCATGATATTAACTACTAGTAGTTGTTTTTCTTAAATATAATCCAAATTAGGCTTAAATATGGACTTAAACATAGATACTGCTATCTTTATAGGGTTTTTAATTATTAACTTAGTAGTAGGGTTAAGTTATGGACGGAACGTAAAAACAATTAAGGATTATGCCTTGGGTGGAAGGGATTTTTCTACTATGGCTCTTGTTGCTACAATAGTCGCTACTTGGGCAAGCGGTAGTGGGTTTTTCATTACCTTATCTAAAACATATTCAAACGGTTTGTATTACATTATTGCTTCAAGCGGCATTGCACTCCAATTAGTTGTGTATGGAGTTTTTCTTATACCGAGAATGAAAGAATTCTTGGGAAAAACCTCAATAGCCGAAGCAATGGGCGATTTATATGGGAAAAATGTAAGGATTATTGTCGCTATTACTGGAATAATTGGGGCCGTAGGAAGTATAGCTGTTCAATATAAAGCTTTTGGTAACATATTTAACTATTTTTTAGGGTTCCCTAGCAGTTGGGCCGTTATAACTGCGGGAGTTATAGTAACAATGTATTCAGCTTTTGGCGGTATAAGAGCTGTAACCTTCACTGATGTTCTACAATTTTTTACTTTTGGTATTGCAATACCATTAGTGAGTATTATAATTTGGAATCAGCTTTATTCTACTGATAGCTTTAGCTTTAGTAGTATACTAAATTCTCCTAAATTCGATTACAAACAAGTTATTAATATTAATAACTTTGAGTTTTGGCAGATGATCCCCCTGTTGCTTTATTTTGTTATGCCTGGGATGGAACCTGCTTTTTCTCAGCGAATTATCATAGGAAATAATATCGCACAAGTAAAAAAAGCATTTATAGTTTCTGCTGGGTTACTATTAGTGGTTAAGTTATTTATTGCCTGGATTCCAATTTTGGTTTTTAGCGATAACCCTAACCTTCAATCCAATCAGCTTCTTGGGTATATAGTAGATAATTATACTTATACTGGCCTTAAAGGGTTAATCATTATAGGTATTACAGCATTAGCGATGTCTACTGCTGATTCTTACATTAACATTTCATCTGTATTATTTGCTCATGATTTTTGCCGTCCTTTAAAAATAAGCTTAAATAAAGAACTATTTTTATCCAGGATATTTGCAGTTTTTCTTGGAGCTTTTGCTATTATACTTGCCTTGTCTACGGACGACCTTCTAACCATTATACTGACGGCTAATAGTTTCTATATGCCGGTTGTAACTGTACCACTAATATTTACTATATTAGGATTTCGTAGTTCTACTTTATCTGTCCTTATAGCTATGGGAGCTGGCTTTACTACCACAATAATATGGAAACTACTGGCTATAGAATTCGATTGTATTGTGGCTTCTATGTTAGTTAATTTAATCTTCTTAATGGGTAGCCATTATCTACTTAAGCAACCTGGAGGTTGGGTAGGAATAAAGGATGCTGATTATTTAAACCAAGCAAGAAAAGAGAGACAGCAGAAAATCACCGTATTCTTATCCGCTATCAAAAAATTCGGTTTTATTGAATTTTGTAAGAAAACCTCACCAAAAAACGAACTTACATATACTTGGCTTGGTATATATTTTATCATATACACTTTAACAACCATGTATGCTACCCATGTGGAACTCTTGAAAGATGACAGAAAAATCATTTTAATGATTTATCAGATAATGATGGTAACAGGGGTGGTTATGGCAATGTATCCAATTTGGCCTACAAGGGTAAAACGTGAAATTGTAGTGCAGGTGGCATGGAATATAGTTATATTTTATATGCTGATTTTCTTTACCTGTTTCTTCGTTATGGTTAGCAATTTTGGCAGTTTGCAGCTTATGGTATTTGCGCTAAACATTCTAATAGCAGGCATATTAGTGGGATGGAAACTAGGTCTCATTATGGCTATTATAGGATTTTATTCGAGTATCCAGTTTTATAAAAATTATACAGGGCTCATTCAAATTGATATAGGGATTGACTCCCCTCAATTTATCTTTATTTATGCATTAATGCTTGTAGGAACGGTGCTGGTTATCTTTTTTAAGCCTCAGCAGAAACAGCATGAACTTACCGAACAAAAAGCCGAACATTTAGGAGAGCGGATCAATATTCAAGAACAACAGGTTAGAGAGGCATTAGCGCTTAGGCAAGAATTTATCTGCAATATCAGCCATGAATATCATGCCCCAATGGTAGGTATTTCAAGTATGGCTGATG
>CAZMMN010000096.1:0-3809 GCA_964567405.1 uncultured Rickettsiaceae bacterium
AGGACAATACTTAATGCAATTTAATTATGAAACAAAAGAATGGAATTTAATAAATAAAGAGTAATTTATGCTAAGTCAAGTCTATCACGCGAAAATGAACCATGCCAATCCAAAATTGGGTGTATAAGTTTAAGTGCTGGATTCCGCGGTCGATGCCCACAACTGTCATCCCGCGGCATCTCGACCGCGGGATTCAGCACTTATACCAATATTAGCGTTATAGTTGCTCTCTAGCTTAGGCGTAAGTAATAGATTTATAAAGACTATGGCACAGATTAAGCTGTGCCATAGATAAGAGATATTACTGTTTCAATTCACTAAGAATAGCAGCAATATTATTAAACTTAACAGCCGAAACACGAGCATTTGCACGAATCACGTTGGCTGTGTCTTGAACTTCTAGTAATTCATCGGTACTATCAGTATTAGAATCTTCTAATGCTCTACCAACAATGTTTCCAGCTCCGCCAATGCCAGCAGCCTTGAGGAATGCCTGCCCAGATTCGTTAGTGATTCTGTAAGTACCGTCATTAGCTTCCAGCAAGCCATTAATATTAGCAAACATCGCAACTGGAACTTGATAAAGCTTCACTACTTCGCCATTGTCAAATGTACCAACTATGAAACCATCTTCATCCACAGAAAGGCCGTTATCTAGCAATGTGCCAGATCCTCTACCATTTTGCTGATATGGTTCAATATTGTTAGGGCCAGCATACTGAGTTATTGTAGCAGATGTTTTATCGTTTAATGCATTTGCCCAGTCAATAGTGATGGTACTTGGCGCACTACCATTATCCCTAGTAAATGATAATACATCACTAATACCAGTTCCATTTATATAATTACCATACTGATCAAACAGAATCTCGCCAGCAGCTATTTGACCGTCTGATCTTGTGCCTATAGCACCAAAATTACCATCTTCATCAGCTTTCAACCCAACTGTAACTGCCCACTTATTTTGATCGAGTTTAGCAAACCTGAATTGCAGAACAAAAGAGTCCCCGAGCGAGTCAAATACATCAACTTCATTCAACAATACATCACCAGGGTTAAATACTCCATTCTCAGAAAGCTTCGCAAGGCTTTTATCAGCCGCGCCAGGCACATAAACTTCACCATATTCAGTTGCAAGAGCTCCTATATTTTCCTGCGGTATGTTCAAATATTTTAATGTTTTGCTAATATGATTAACTTTAATGCCACCAGCATCTAAATAAGTTCTTTTATCACCCGCATTTACGATATTTACATCACCATCACCATGTGCAGCGACGCCTCCTATCACTTCAAAAATAACAAAACCATCAGTACTATTAGCCGTAACTTTATATCTTACATTATTAAGAACTGTAATACCATCTACCGCAACTCCAGCATCAGGCAAGCCAGTGAATGTTATATAATCATTTTCATTATAGAACATATTACTGGTTGTAAATAATTTAACCTTATTACTACCTATGCCACCAGTAGTTACCATTAAATTAGCGTTGAAGGTTGTAACTCCATTTGCTCCGAACGCTGTTCCCCCTACAGTAGCACCAACTTTTTTGTAATTAAACCCACCAACGAATACTGGGAAAGCGGGATTAGCAGCAGCAACAACGCTAGTAGATGGCACAATGGTAAAGCTGCCATTATTCACCACAGTAACGGAGTAATAACCATCAGGTACTGACACATTCTCATTATTCACGTGTTTATCACCAAAACCACTAATATAAATTACATCATTAGTTACTAAACCATGAGCGGCACTAGTTATTGTGACTGGGCCAGCTCCTCCAGATGCTGCCCCCGCTGCTAATATATTAACATCAGCAAACCTCTCACCAGGGATTTTTTGCCAAGAACCAGGCGCCCCAAGTACTGCCGTTACAGGGGCAGCCATAGCCGGAAGCCCACCTGTAAGCGTACCATCATGCACTACATTCACGGCAGCATTACTCATAGCAAAAATTTCGAACTGGTCTTCTTTCCCAGCCTCACCAAGGACTTTACCAACTGCATAAATTCCGTCTGGTGTTTGCGCGTTACCAAGCCCAGTAATTCTTACTAAATCCCCGCTTTTTAAACCATGGGCTGGCGAGTTAATAACGGTTCCAGCCCTGGTAAATTGATCATTACCACCTCTTATTACAGTGGTAAAATCTCTTTTGCCAAAAGAATTACCAACTAATCTAAATGCAGATGTTGCAAGTTTAGATGTAATTTTAATGTTACCATTTTCAATAGTTGCTTTAAGCGATGCATCACCGGCAGCATTAACAGCTTTTTCTAAAGCATCAAGACTATAAAATCTGTTACCTGCAGCTTGATTTGGAATATTAAAAAGCCCAAGTTTTGTTGGAATATTTTCGCCACCATTTAAACCTAAAAAAGTTAGAGCATCATTTGGGTTTTTTGGAGCAATATATATTCTGCCCGTACCGTTAGCGTCTATTCTTGCTGTTAAACTAGCTGTTTTATTAATAGCATCAGCTAAAGTAGAAAATGAATTGAAAGTTTTATTAGTAGAATTAGCACCAGCTGCTACATAAGTGAAAGTCTCACCGTTGATCCGCAACTGCGCACCAGGGGTTATTAGATCAGGATTTCCAACGCCGGCTCTAAAAGCTGCTGCAGCGCTAGTTGCACCATATATCTGATTAGTAGGAGTTATTAAATTTGACACCGCAACGCCGCCGTAAACGAATTCTTTGTCAATTCCTGGAGGAGTTGAAGTAAAAGTAAAACTATCACCTAATGTTATGCCACCACTATTGCCTAATTGTTCTGGAAAAATGATATCATTTTTATTAGTTGTGCCGGTAGTTTGGTTTAGGCCCGTACGTTTCATCGCCGCAGTAAAGCCAGCTCCTCTTATCGGTGCTGTTGTCTCTCTGCCATCAAGGTTCATAGCTAGCGACACGGTAGTAGTTGCAACCGGAGTACCCTTAACGTTAGCAAAATTCACCGCTTCCAAAGAAGAAAGGAGGGTTGAATTACTTGGAAGCTGACCTTTATCGTCTAATTTCCAAGCTTGAAGCAGCATCCCACCGCCATTTTTCCAATAACCGTTTTTATCTTTTTGGAAATCACCCCTTCTGGTGAAAACTTTTTCACCATCGGCACTGTTTGACACTAGTAGCATACCAGAACCTTCAATTGCTATGTCACTATCTGAACTACCTGAGCTTATGTTACCTTGCTGAGAAATGGTAGATCTTGTGCTAGACTTAACATATGCAACGCCCCCCTTAGCACTACCGACGAAAGAGTTAATGAACAGATTTTCGCGTTTTTTGTGACCCGGGGATTTTACTCCTCCGAGGTTAGCTCCCTGAGTATCAGTTGACTTAGTAAACATTGATACGTTATTAGTATTGCTCATAATTTATAATCCAATCATATTTTGAGTTAAATTCATCTAAAATCTTAAGAGGCATAAATCGTGCCAAAAAAAATTTTTTAGAGAAATATTTTTCCATATATACCACAAATTTGATTGAATTCTATATAAATTCTACTTGAATAATACAAACAATCAGATTGACTTAGATAAAGATTTGGTTAAAATAACAGGTGAAGTAGCTGCAAAGCTATTTTGGGGTGTAGAAACCTTTAATATCGGTGGTAAGTATCAGCCATAAAATGATATATCCTCAGCTATTTCTTGGTTGGGGAGATGGTAGCGTATGTCCAGAGCTTAATGCTTAAAGGCTATCATAGCTGTCCGATACGGTTTTTCTAACTCCCCAATCACCAGTGGGGAATCTTCTTAAATTAAACTTATTTCCCGTGGTGGTTAAAATATCGAGGCC
>CAZMMN010000097.1:0-3803 GCA_964567405.1 uncultured Rickettsiaceae bacterium
CGGCACTATTTGCATCAGCCAACAGTTATAAATTAGCTACTATTATCTTACGGGCTTAGCGTTCATCAAACGTCTAAACCCAACACGATAATTATTCTATAATACTTAAACTTTGCTTCATTATAGATCTTTTCTTTCTTCTGTAATGCCTATAATTTTTTTAATGAAGGGAATGGTAAGGCTATGCTTATAAGTTAGCGCTGCATGATTGAGCTTATCTACTAACTTGATAATTTCCTCAATTCTTCTCGGCAAATGCAGCAACAAAAAACTCAAGCTGCTTTGGGATATTCTAACCGAATTATTAGAAAACAACCTAAACAACAAAATTTTTATCAGTTCATCGTCAGGCGGTTTTAGTTTTACCTTCAAAAGGGAGTTCAGGCGCGAGGATAAATCCTTTATCTTTAACTCCTGACCAGCTGCTGCCATAGTAATTAGCAAATATTTTTGGCTTTCATTTACTAAGTTAAAATAATAAAGGGCTTTCTCTTCCTGCCATTTTTCTAAATCTTCAATAATAAAGGCTTGGTATTTAGAAAACCACTCCCCTGCTAAGATCTCATCGCTGGAGGATAATAAACAAGCGCCGGCAAAGTTTTGCCATATTTTACTTAGATAAGTTTTGCCAGAAGACTGCTCTCCCTGAATCACTATAGAAAAAGGATAAGGATAATGCCCCCATCTTTTAGGCGGCCAGCAGCTAACTATGTCATATGCTGGTTGGTTGGAGACAGAGACAATAAAATCTAGCGGCTCATACTCTTTAGTATTTTTGAAAGGAAGGATAAACTGCTGCATACTATTTTAGCAATTAATTTTCGCGTGCTTTATTAAAGCACGCTTTTAAAACATGTTTGAGGAGGACTTTAATAACGCCAGCAACTGGCACTGCCGCTAGCACCCCTATAAAGCCAACAAGACTACCACATGCCAAAATGGCAAACATTATCCATAATGGGTGCAAACCTATCTTATCGCCAATAATGATAGGTGATAAAATAAATGACTCTAGCAAATGCCCAATAATATATAATGCAGCTATATAGCTAATCTGGATTGATCCTCCAAAAGTAAAGTAACCAACTATTATTGACACCGAAAAAGATATTAAAATGCCAACAAATGGCAGAATAATTAATAGCCCCGACATAACACCGAGAAATATTCCCACATCAAGACCTATAACCGAAAGACCTATCATATAAAAACAAGACATTAAAAAACAAACATTAAACTGCCCACGTATATAGGAAGATAATACTTGGTTAATTGAATGCAAAACCTCATTAATTTGCGCTCTTTTTTCTTTTGGCACTAAATTGCCAACCCCTAATTTGATTCTGTGCCAATCTCTAAGAAAATAAAATAAGATGATTGGCACAAAAAATATTAGAGATAGCGCATTGATAGTGGCCATAGTATACCCCCAAACATTTTCGGTTGCCTTAAGCGCCAGAGAAAAGCCATCATTAATTAAGCTTTCCATTGTATCCTTTATCTTTCCTGCTACTTGTGGATCGAGCGAATAATACTTAGACGTTATAGGAGGAACGATATTATTTCTTACATAATTAGCCCATTGAGGGATCTTCCCGATAAGCACGTAGAGCTGGGATAATAACAAAGGTAAAAATAGCCATAAAAATAATATAAAACTGCCTAAGACTAAAATAAAAAGCAAGCAAGCAGCTTTATCGTGCGACAGTTTACTGGAGATATAGCGATTATTAATCACAGGCAGCAATATGTAGGCTATTACAAAGGCGCTAACAAAAGGAACTAAAATATTAGCAATTGAGAACAAAAATAGGAGCGAGATTATCGCTAGAATAGCCACAAGAATTTTTTGATGCAAAATTTCAAATACCCCGCTTCAAGTCTATGAGGTGATAAATCTGCCCATATTTCTTAAAAGTAAGCCCATTTATATATAGACCTTCCGCCAAATCAAACTCACTACCGTTATTTATAATACTTACTTTATATTTTCTGCCATGTTCATGAGTAATAGTAAAGCTTTGGATTTGCTCAACTTTTTTCAGTTTATCTTCCACTATTTGTAATTCGCCTTCATTAATGGCATATAAATTTAGCAACAAAGTTTTTGGCTTGTCGGCAGAGCTTGTTTTTTCTTCGACGCCCTCGGCATTTCCTTTACCTTCTTCTAAATCTAAATCAAGAGAGGCAAAGTTATATCTACCGTATTCTTCTATAGTGCTAGTAATAACAGTATCTATAATATAAGGAATTTCTTTAATATCTTTAATGGGATATTGTTGCTCTTTTATGTTACGCACTTCATCCCAATTAATTAAGAGTAGCTTTATGTTAATTACCGTCTCACCGCTGCGAGAATCAGTAAATAGCTCACATACATTTAACATGACATTCTTAAACAAGATAGCAGGAAAAATATCTGTAAAGTCGGCATAAGATAAATTAAATACATTCTGAGAAGAAACTTTTATAGCAAGCTCCTTACTGGATTTAGGATAAAATATTTTACTATATTCCAGCATATTTCTAGCTGTTTCCCATTTTTTATGCCACTCTTGATCGTTACCCCAAATATTTACTACTTTGCGTTGTTTTAAAATAGGCAGGATTAAATACTCATAAAATCTCTCATTGACAGAGTCCGATCCATACTTAAGTAGTGCTTTATTTATTGTCTGCAAATTGTATTGATAATTAACCGTAGCAGCATAAAACCCATCATTTCTTACTTCATTCTTTATTGAAGAAATAGTAAAAGCTTCTTTAAGTTGTTGGTAGGGAATTTTTCCTATTTCGTCTGGGCGAATGCCGTTTTTGTCGGCTACCATAAGCAAAGCTCTATACATTCCAGTTTTATTAGCCTTAATCTGCGCTTCATAAGTATTATTGCCCATTGATTCAATATAAAGATCAGCAATTTCCCTTAATTGAGAAGAATAAACAGGTAAAGCAGAACAAAGAATTTTTATCAATATTAAATTGCTTATAAATAGCAGTCTTTTACTGCATACGCTTGATAATACTCTCGCTTTCCCAAAAAGCTTTGTTTTTAAAAAGCTTAATACAAAAAATACTGGATAAAAAATAAAACTCAGCATTACTCCCTTAACTTAACTACTTAAAGCTTTTGCTACCGTCACCATTGCAGGTCGCAACAAGCGTTCTTTAAACTTATAACCTACCTGCATTGTGCTTACTATACTGTCTACCGGCTGCTCTTGCGTTTCTACCTGCGAGACTGCATAATGCCAATTATAATTGAATAACTCTCCTGCAGGCGGGTTTATTGCTTCTACCCCATGTTTCTTAAATATATTTTCTAATTCACTCTTAGTCATATTAATGCCAGCAATTACATTTGCAAAATGGGGATCAGGATTGGAATGCTTATATTCAACCGTCCTTGTTAAATTATCCATCACTCCAACTAATTCCTTAGCAAAACTAAATATAGCATAATATTTACTTTCTTCTTTCTCTTTCTCAAGTCGTTTACGAGTATTTTCCGAGTCTGCTATTGTTCTTAGTAAATGATCCTGCATCTCCTCAATTTGCCTCTTCAGCTCCTTAACTTCATCGCCATGCGAGAGTTCATTATTTAACTCTATCACTGAGTCATCAGAGTTATCTTGTGAATGCTCGTCTATAGCAATATCTATTATCTTATCCTTTTCTTCCATAACAATACCCTTTAATTTATTATACTATAATATATAAAAATTATCCCATCAAATTTTCAAGTGCTCTATTGTCTTCGGGCACATATTTAAACCGCGGTTACCTTCACCACCAGACATCACCTT
>CAZMMN010000098.1:0-3792 GCA_964567405.1 uncultured Rickettsiaceae bacterium
AAAGCTAGGGGTACAGTAGATTTTATCTCAGTCAAGCAAGGAGATTTTATTCATGAGGGAGAGATTATCCTCGCGATTGACAAGGAACTGCTTGCGGCAAATGTAGTTAAAGCGGAGAGCGCCTTAAAAGCGGCGGAGGCGATATGTAATAGAGCCAAATCTTTATTTGATAAAAAGGTTATTAGTATCGAAGCTCTGGAAAAGGCACAGTCTATGCGTGATAGGTGTAAATTTGAATTCCTGTCTGTGAGCCAAACTTATAAGGAAATGGTAATAACGGCGCCTTTTTCTGGAAAAATAGAAGTCATGAAGCTGCGAGTGGGGGATAAAGTTAATGAGAATGATTATCTTTTTAGTATAGCTGCAGGGGAAGGGGTTAGCGCTTATGTTGAAATGCCTGAGTCGCTGCATCAAAAAGTGGCTTTAGATACTCCAGTTATCCTACGTGATAGCAATGGCAATAAAGCTGCTGGCAAAGTAGTGGCAGTATCAAGTCAGTTATCAAATAACGGCGCCATAAGAGTGAAAGTTGAAAGCGAAAAAGAGCAAGCGTGTTTTGTTCATGGTAGTTATTTAACGGTAGTTTTTATTATCAACAAGCATGAAGGATTAGCAATTGCTGAACAAGCAGTTTTAAAAAACGACAAAGGTAATTTTGTTTACCAAATTGATGAAAATAAGCGTATCAAGCAATTATATGTAACGCTTGGAGTGCGTCTAAACGATTTGATAGAGGTTACCTCAAAAAATCTTAAAGAAGGAGATAGTTTAGTAGTTGAAGGTCTAACCAAGATTGGCGAAGGTAGCTTAGTAGAGGTAATAGATTAAATGCTTTCGGAGATTTGCATAAGACGTCCTGTGTTTGCTGTTGTTCTAAGCTTGATAGTAGTAGTTTTGGGAGTAATATTTTTCAATAAGCTACAAATTCGCGGTATTCCAGATATTGCTTCACCAGTGATTAATGTGACGGCTTATTATGGAGGTGCTGATGCCTTATATATAGAAAAAGAAATTACCGCCCGAGTAGAGAAAGCTTTAAAGACTGTTAAAAATTTAGAATTCATCCGCTCTACTAGTGAAGTAGGTCATAGTAATATAGAGCTATTTTTTAAACTATCTGCAGATATTGAGGTAGCTTTAAATGAAGTAAGGTCAAAAATATCCGAAATCAGTAATAAATTTCCTAAGGATATGTCCCTGCCTGCTGTTTCTAAGGCTTCGGAAGATAAACATCCAAGCATTTGGCTTAGCGTTAGCAGCGATCAGCATGACTCTCTAGAATTAACCAGAATAACTCAAGAACAAATAAAATCAGTTTTAGAAAAACTGCCTGGGGTAGGGGAGGTAAAGATACATGGAGGCAAGCACTACTCAATGCTTATAGAGCCAGATATGGCTAAAATGTACCAATATAAAATATCGCCGTTAGAGATTGAGAGGTCAATCCAAAAACAAAATAAGGATTATCCAGCTGGCAATATCAAAACTGAGGGGCGTGAATTTAATGTCCGACTAAGTGGGTCTTTGAGTAAGGTAGAGGATTTTGAAAATATTATCGTAAAAATTAATGATCAGCAGATTTTAAGGCTTAAGGATATTGCAAAAGTATATTTAGATTCCCACGATAATGAGGTTATATTAAGATATAATGGGAACCGATCTATGGCGATCGGGGTAGTAAAGCAATCTAAATCGAATATAATTGAGCTTTCCGATCAAGTAGGGGCAGCAATTGAAAAAATAAGAAAAATTTTGCCTGAGGCGGTTAAGCTTGATACTGCTTACGATGGGGCAATTCCTATTAAAGCTTCAATTAGAGCGGTGTTTGCCACTATTTTTGAGGCGCTGATATTAGTGGTGCTAATCACTTATCTTTTTTTGGGTTCTGCTAAAATTACCATAATACCGTTTGTCACTATTCCAATCTCACTAATTGGTACTTTTAGTATCATGTACCTTTTGGGATTTTCAATTAATACTTTTACTTTACTGGCAATGATATTAGCTATTGGTCTGGTAGTAGATGATGCTATTGTGATGGTAGAAAACATATTTAGGCATTATGAGGCGGGTAAATCTGCTTTTGAAGCGGCAATTGTTGCTTCAAAGGAGATTAACTTTGCTATCATTGCCATGACTATAACATTGTCGGCGGTATTTCTGCCGATTGGCTTTATTGAAGGGTTTATTGGCAAGTTATTTTTAGAGTTTGCGTGGACACTAGCATTTTGTGTATTATTTTCTGGTTTTGTTGCGCTGACCTTAACTCCCATGATGGCTAGTAAAATGATTAGCAGTCATTCCTCTTCCGCTCCAAGGTTGGTTAAAATATTTAATCATTATCTGAACTTGTTGCAAAGTAAATATATTTATTATTTAGAGTTAGCATTTGGGCGTAAGAAACAATTTGCTTTATTTGCGATTTTACCAGTGGTTATTTTAGTTGTTAGCTTTATTTTAGTTGATAAAACCTTAGCTCCTCAGGAAGATGAGGGCTTCTTACAAGTAATTTTTGCCGGTCCCGAGGGGTCTAGCATCAAGCACTCTGAAAAAACTGTTTTAGAGGCGGAGCAAGTGTTTAGTAATCACAAAGATATTTTGGGGTTTTTTGAGGCTATTGGCTGGGGTGGAGGAGATAGCGCTTTTGCTTTTGTGCCTCTTAAAGATTGGGATATGCGAACCAAGACACAAGAGCAAATAAAAAACGACTTAAATAGAAAATTTAGTCAAATACCAGGAATGTCAATTTTTGCAATTAGCCCGCGTTCTTTAGCAAGCAAAGGCGCTGAGCATGCGATTGAATTTAATCTGCAAACTTCTTTATCGCATCAGAAGCTAGATAAATTATCTAATGACTTTGTTGAGAAGATGAAAAAGGTTCCTATTTTTGAAAATGTCAAACGCGATTTAAAATCTTCTACTCCTTTACTTGACATAGTGGTAAACCGTGAAAAAGCTGCTTTATACGGGGTAGATTTAGGGGAGATAGGGAGCACAATACAATATTTAGTTGCCGGTAAAACTGTGGGAGATTTTATGATGGGCAATGAAATATATGAGGTAACTTTGCGTTGCAGTAAAGATAATCTTAGTAAAGTCAGCGACCTGAGAAAAATAATAATAAAAAATGATACAGGCTTTATCCCTATTGAAACAATTGCTAGCATAGTTGAAAAAATTACAGTTAAATCTTATCATCGTTATAATAATTCTCGGGCTGTTAGCATATCAGCCGACTTAGCGACAAATTATAAAATTACTGATGCAATAAAGGAAATTAATCATCTTGGTGAGGAATTGCTAGATGCTAATACAACTAAGCTTGAGTATCTTGGCGAAATTAAACAGATGCAAGAGTCGGAAAGTAATACAGCAATAACTTTCTTACTAGCGTTAATATTTATTTATCTAGTGCTGTCAGCGCAATTTGAGAGTTTTCTTGCTCCGTTGATTATACTAGTAGCGGTGCCGTTTTCGATAACAGGAGGAGTATTAATGCTGGTTATCTGCGGCAATAGTCTTAATATGTACAGTAATATTGGCTTAGTTACCTTAATTGGATTAGTCACTAAAAACTCTATTATGATAGTGGAGTTTGCCAGCCAACTGCGTCAACAAGGATTAGATGCTAAAGAAGCAATAATTAAAGCTGCTAACTTAAGGTTTCGCCCAATTTTAATGACTAGCCTCGCCACTATTTTTGGGGCGATACCGTTAGCGCTAGCGAGCGGGGCAGGAAGTGCATCTCGCAACTCTATCGGGCTAGTTATCATTGGGGGGATGATAGTAGGA
>CAZMMN010000099.1:0-3782 GCA_964567405.1 uncultured Rickettsiaceae bacterium
AAATAATATCTTGGGTCTTTGACTCATCTATACGAAGAAAAATAGATTGAGATTGCATCGCGGGCTTATTATTGTCAGCCTTATTTAAAGCTTCTTTGTTTTTAATGGTAGAGTTTGGATTTGCTTCACTTTTTATTTCTTGCTCTTCTATTTGTTTTTCTTGTTTATCATCAATTATTATTTTCTCCTCCGCTGCCTTTGCCTCAGAAGGCTGGGATACGGGCAAAGCAGGTGCTATAGGGTCAGTATTTATTTCTTTATTCTCAGTATTATTGTCTTGCGTTTTAGATTCTCCTAGCGGTATTACATCGTTATGAGCTTCTTCCTTAGTGAGAGAGGGTAATTTATGCTCTCCTAAATAGATGAAAGATCCTGGTTCTTCTTTCTTCGCATTCTCATTCTCCGTTGGCATATTATCAGATTGCTTTTTAAGGGGGGTTTTCTTTAATGATTGTTCTTGGCTTTTTTCTTCCTCAAGCGGCGGCAAAGGCGGGAGAGAAGGAGGAGCAGCCTGCACCGCTACTATATTAACAAAGATAAGGATTATGAAGATGACTGTACCAGGAATTTTCATTGAATTTCTTTCTTCTTATTATTTATAGCGACGCTAATTTAATAGGCTTTAAACATTTCATTAAAGACGCAAACTATTTTCTTTCCATGCCTAATGGATAATTTAGGAAATACTTGCTCAATAATAACCATATTTGAGTTATCAGGAGCCAAGCGATAGTTAACCATAGATTCTCTTAAATTTTCATCTACCGCTAAAATTGCTGGAAGCTCGGCATTTTTATCTCTAAATTGCAAATAAGTAAATTCGCCGTCATCAAAAACTTTCACCGGCGCAATTTCTTCGCTACCGCTAATGGAATAATTGAAATTATATTTTTCTGGATGAGCTAAATCTGGTGTGCTAGAGCTGGTGGAGTACACTTTTAAATGCTCCTCTTCTTCTTCATCTGGATAAATGAACCTAACGTTAAATACCATATCGGGATCACGCATATCCTCCGTCTCTTCAGCATATAATTCAAAAAAATAAGTTCTTTTATTAGTAATCAGAGTCATATTAGTCGTCGCATCATGTTCTACGGGCTTAATAAAAATTCTGTGCCCAGCGGGGACAATTTGCCAGGAAGTAGTATCACCCATTGATATGCTGATCACTTCTTCATCTTTAGCAAATTCTATACTAGCTTGATAGCCATAGTAACCCGTAAATTTGAATACATCATCAGGATTATAGATGAGTACTCGTATCCGGCTGTCAATAGGGGTAGGGCGCGACTCTCTTATAGCTAGGGCAGTAGTATTTACCACTAGCACTAATATAAGAATATTAATTATTTGCTTCATACAGATTATTTATTTTCTTGTTTTCCAATAGCTTCAGCTGGTAGTCGGTGATGGTAAAATTAAAGCGCGAATTATGCGGTAATTTGGGATTAACTTCATCAATATTAAAAGCAATAATTGCTTGCCAGAATATCTGTTCTAAAATTTCCCCGCTATTGTTTTTTGCTATCGTCTCGAATTTAATTGTTGCTTTACCTTCCTGGGCATAATCCGCTGCAATTATCTTTACTGCCCGCTTAATAGATTTTTGATAACGCATAATAGGTGATAATGAATTATCAATATTCATGTAATTATAAAAATTTTTAAATACTAATTTGCTAGAAGTATTTTGAATATAAATAAATTGTGGTTGTAAATTGTCATAATCATAAGATTCGCGCTGGGTAATATAATTTCTTAACATTAGATCGACTATAGAAAGCATAGGATTGCCATTGATCTGATCAGCACTACTTATGTTAGCTCTGTTCTGAATCAACTCAGTTGTTTCTAGCGAATACCTTACCGGTGTTATTATCGGCATTAATGACTTAATATTAAGAATTAGAGCAAGCAGAGGAACAATAAAGATACTGCAGGCTATCCACAATAAAGTGCGCTGGGTAAAAGGATATAAGTACTGGAAATTATACCACGCTCTAGCATCATTAAAATATTCGCCAGACTTAATATAATCTTGAAGGTCTAATTCTATCTTTTTATTCGGGTCCCTAGCCAATTCCTCAGCTACCTGCGCACTAGAAGTCATAACTTTAGTTACTACTTTGATTTACTAATTTAAATCTAACTGCAGGTGAGGCAAATTGCAAGAAACAGCGAAATTTATTGAGGAGAATAACTATTAAGTATATTTTTATCGTCTCTAAATTGCTCGTGAACTAACTGCCCATTTTGAATAACTAGCATTTGCCTTACTAATTCATCGGTAAAATCAACTTCCTTATTATTCTTAATGGCATATTCTAGAAAGTTATAAAGATTTTTGGAATATAGCCGCGCACTATCTGCAGCCACTCTACTAGCTAAATTCGTCCAGCCAATAATCTTAACCCCGTTCTTAATAATAATCTCATCAGCCATAGAGCCTTCTACATTGCCACCAGTACTAGTTGCTATATCTACAATTATGGCACCATTTTTCATTAACTTTATCATCTCTTCAGTTATTAATATAGGGGCTTTCTTACCAGGAAGCTGAGCAGTAGTAATAATTATGTCATAGTTAGCAATTATACTGGCTAAAAACTGTTCTTGCTTAATCTTTTCTTCCTTACCTGCTTCAGTGGCATACCCCGACTTAGAAGCCAAATCACCGGCGCTAGAGGGACAAATAAACTTTGCACCTAAACTTTCTGCTTGCTCCTTAGCTGCTGTTCTTACATCATAAGCAGATACGACGCAGCCTAGTCTTTTAGCAGTAGCTATAGCTTGCAAACCTGCTACTCCTACCCCCATAACCAACAGCTTCACTGGCGCTATAGTTCCTGCCGCCGTCATCAACATTGGAAAAACTCTTGGGCAATAATAACATGCTTCAATGACAGCTCTATATCCCATTAAATTACTTTGAGAAGATAGTACATCCATATTTTGAGCTTTGGTAATTCTTGGTACCAGCTCCATAGCAACTGCCGATAATTTTTTTTCGATCATGCGGGATAGGTAAGGATGATTAAAATGCGGCGATAGCAGCCCTATTATAAGAGTGCCGGGTCTGGCTAGCTCCAGCTCGTTTAATGAGTCAGATAAAGGAGAAGGCTGCACTTTTAAAATTATATCTGCGTCAGCGATAATTTCTAAAGGCACTGCAGATAGTTTAGCTCCAGCTTCTATATATGACTGATCAGTAAAACCCGCTTCAGCTCCTATTCCTTTCTCTACTGATACTACGAACCCTTTTTTGGTAAACAGCTTTGCTGATTCCGGTGAAATGGCACAACGCAGTTCGTGAGGGGCTCTCTCTTTTAAAGCAGCGATTTTCATATTATTATAGTATTAGATTTTATATAGCAGCATTAAATAAATTTAATTATAATTAGCAGTTTCAGGATGTAAAATAAAATTCTTATGAAATGCTTTGCTAAAACTTTATATCGCGGTTTCTTTTTATTTATATTTCAGCTGTTTTTATGCTCCAGTAGCTTATCAGCTGACAGCAACCGCCATTCTGATAATAAAGTGGCGGTTGAGCAGCTTAGACAATACTTGCAGAAAATTAAATCAGTAGCCATTGATTTTACTCAACGTGATGAAAAAGGAGTTGCAGTTGAAGGCAAACTGTTAATAAGCAAGCCTTTTAAGTTCCGTTGTAATTACTATCCTCCCTTTCCTATAGTGATTGTTGGCAATAAGAATTATGTATCGCTATACGATTATGAAATGGAACAAGTAAGCCGAGTTGCCGCCGCGGAAAATATATT
>CAZMMN010000100.1:0-3780 GCA_964567405.1 uncultured Rickettsiaceae bacterium
TAGCTTGCTCTTTTTAATCTGTTTATTTCAGAGTGTTCCTTTCTTAAAAACCAGTTTTGTATATATTTTTTGGCTAATTCGCTATTATTTACAATAATAATGTTTTCGGTATTTCTGATATCTGCAGAGGCAGTAAAGTTAAAACTACCGGTAATGACTTTCTGTTTATCAATGATGATTATTTTGTTGTGAGCAATACCTGAAACGCTGTCTATATCTACCTCAATACCGGCTTCTCTTAAATTCCTCATCTTTGAATGTTTTGCGCCGATATTGCTTTTATCGAGTAATACTCTAACTTTTACTCCTCGATTATGAGCGTTAATAAGTGCTTTTGCTATTTCTCCCGAAGTAAAACCGTAAGCCTGCACATATATAGAATCCTGTGCCTTAGATATCTGGCTAGCTATAACTGTGCCACATCCTGCAGGAGGCGTAAAACATGTACTCACTTCGTCTGCACCGATTAATATAGGGTCTAATTCTCTTTTAACCGGAAGTGTGCCCTTGTTATCAAAAAACTTCAGTATATCTTCGTTGTTGCCGGTATATCCTACGACAACACCAAATAAAAATGATACTGCTACGATTTTAAATAAATTACGGTATTTTCTTTTTGACATAAGCTTATCCTTATTAACTATCAGCAAAAATTATTAGCTTGGTATAATCACCCATATCTGCACTACGCAGGGCTTTTAAATATTGATCTCTAAAAGCCGAATCTTTAACTAGGTTATTCTTTCCCCAACTAAACCTTGGTTCATCTTTATTTATTAGATAAAGATCGGCAAACAATCTTGAAAATCTACCGTTCCCGTTTGGGAAAGGATGAATAAAAACTAGTCTATGATGCAGGCGCACTGCTATTTCTCTTACTAGGAAAGTAGAGTTATCTTGCCAAAAAATCACATCATCCATCAATATCTTAAGTTCTTGCATGATATAAACACTACTTACGCCGATATTGGTTTGTCTTTGTCTAAATTTCCCCGCCCAAGTCCATGTATCACAGAACATTCTATTATGAAGCTTTTTGACATATTCAATAGAAAGCAGGTTTTTTATTTTTCGGTTTTTAGCCCATATTTCGGCTCTAGCAATATTATATTGCTCCCATTCGTCAAGTTGATGTTGTTTTGTCAAATGTTTGGGAATTAAATTGTGAACCTCATCAGGTGAAAGAGGAGTAGCACCTTTTGTATAAGTAAACTGCATTATTTATCCCAGATATGTTTTATATTGTTTTTTAGCAATTCCTCTCTTAAAAAGTGGATTTGTTCTTTCATCGATTCTATCGATATTTTTTGATCTTCTAACGCCATATGGTGTGAAGTTTGCTGAAGCTGGGTTTTAGCTTTGTCTTCTGCAGCTTTTTCAATAAACTCTATCATTCCGTCATTTGGCACGATTGCATAAACTAGTCTGCAATTCATTGCCTGCGCAACTTTTTCTAAAGTAGCAAGAGTAGTTCTACCTTCAATTTCATCAGATTCTATCCTGATAATTCTTTCGCTGCTTACATTACAGCGTTTTCCAACTTGTCTGGTGTTCATACCTAAAGTTTCCCTTATGGTTTTAACCCAGCCAATCTCAGGACGGCTTAACTTTGAAAGCCCTTTTAACTGGTTTTCTATCTGTTTAGCCCGCATCTTCCTTAATGACCAATCCATGATATTTAACTTATTATTTGTTACTAATATATATGTTAGTATAACATAATTTATTTATAATGTATATATTAGTATCATTAAACAACAAATCTTATTTTTACCTTAACATCCTATAAGCAAATATAATTTGCTTAATATCTGTTCTATACTTTTTTCATCCAGCTTATCTATTTTACGTGCATTTCTAGCTTCCCAATCTAAAGAACGAACTTGATCGCATAAAACAGCACCTTGGATTGACTTTAGATTTATTTTGAATTCAAAAGGATAACCTTTTACTTTACTGGTGATAGGAAGAAAAATAGCCAGATTAGTTTTAGCGTTATAATTTTTTGGTGATATAACAAGAGCGGGTCGAGTTTTGCATATTTCATTACCTTGGTTAGGGTTAAAGTTTAACCAGACAATATCGCCTCTACTCGGGATATACTTTACCATGCTTCATTACCTTGTTTATCTTCTTCTATAAATTGTTCTTTATGAATATTTGCTTGATTAATGTTTTGTACTAGCCTATCTAGTTCCGAGTAATTATTTTTGATTACAATAGTATTCTCTTTGACCGTAACCTCAACTTCTGTACCGGATACTAGATGTAACGAGTTTGCAATTTTTCTAGGAATTCTTACTCCTAGGCTATTACCCCATTTTTGTACTTTTATTGTCATAAAAACCTCTTATATATTTGTTTATACAAGTATATACTACATATCATACATTTTCTACTTTAAAATAAAGGATTTATTTAATTAATTGGCTATTTCCTAGCCATGCTATAACTACCTTTCGTGAATACCGCCTGTGATTATCGGGATTTGCAGAATGATAATGTCTAATGGCTTTATGCCAAGTCTTGTGCTGTTTAAATAATGACGACAGCAATTTAGCTGCGTATTCAATGTTAGTAGCAGGATTAATCATTTCATCGATATTCTTGAAATTATCCTTGTGCCAGCGGTAATTAATTTGTGCTATTCCTACGTCAATATTGGTAATCCCAGAATTTATGGCATGCCTGATTGTTTTTGCGGCTTCCTCTTGGTTACTAGCTATTACTGTTTTACCTGCAATATTGACTGCATATGGGTTAAAATCTGATTCAACACCCGCAATCGCACTAAGTAAGCCGCTAGGTATCCGATTCTTTTGCTCTACAGCACCGATATATTTTTTAAGCCAATAACCCTTAGAAGGCGGAGTGTTAGAAGAAGTTGTATCTGTTGCGTATGCGCCTGTATTGCTTAAAATAAATATGGATAGGAATAGGATAGTTCCTGTTATTATTTTCTTTATATCCAGCACTTTTTTAATCAGTTTGTGGGCTTTTTTTATTGTTCTAGACAATATCTTGGTTTTAGTCATTTAATTCCTTTGAATGCTTGATGAAAATTACGTATACTGCCTGCTTGTATACTCTGTACCTTAAGCTATATCCAGCAGCAAATGGTATGAACAAATCGTAATAACCTTCCAGCATCTCTACGGGTTTACCTACTAAAGGAAACATTGCCAGTTTTTGGGTATACTGATTTATCTGCGTCGCAGCATTATTAGCTGAGTTAGGGCTAATATTTTTTAGAAAATTACGCACTCGTTGTAAGTCTCTTACGGCAGACTTTGACCAGAATATTGTATATTTCATATTTTAATATCTTCTTCGTTGTCAGTTCCCCAACTATCAAGCCATTTAGAGACTTTTTCATGATCTACAACTTCCTCTTGCTCAACTTCTTTCCATCTTTTTAAGGTCTCTTGGCGTAACTGCTCGTTTCTATCTTCCTGTTCAACGTAAGCAGTAATAGCTCTATTCATTATCCAATGAGGTGATCTGTCCTTAATTTTGCTTAAGTGCATTAGCTTTTCCTTTATTTCAGGTTTTAGTTTTACACTAAGAGTTTTTTGATTATTAGCTTTCATAATAGTTACCTAATGTTGTTAAAAAGTTACATATAGTAACACTATATAACACTAAAGATAAAAAGCAATAATTTATCGCCTTTATTCCTTTGAATAAAGTCCTTATTCCTGATACAATAATAACTGATATATTAAACTCTTAGTTGAAGATAATAGACATAAAGGAATTGTATAAGTTTCCTAGGATGCA
>CAZMMN010000101.1:0-1356 GCA_964567405.1 uncultured Rickettsiaceae bacterium
ACCGAGTTTTTAATGGTTAGCTCGTAATTAGGCATTTTAGTAGCATTTAGCGGGCTGCTTATTTCACTGACGGACTCATTATTATTAGAAAAAACATCACTCCCATTCCCAGCCACAGTATAAATAAAAAGCGTTCTAGCAGTTATTAAGATACTTAGGGCTAAAACTAATTTGACCGCTTTGGTAGTGCGTTGGTGATTTCGTATTGTGTTCATCCTCCTACTCCAGCCCTAAGCAAATCATGAATATGTACTACTCCAGTTAATATTCCGGCTTCAGTTACTGGTATTACCGTAATTTTCTTGCTATTCATGATAAATAAAGCTTCGGTAGCTAGTTGATATGGAGATATTTGTCGTGGGTTAGTACTCATTAAGTCACTCGCAGATTTTAAAGTTGCATACTCGTTAATATGTCTACGCAAATCTCCGTCAGTTATTATACCAATTAGCTTATGATTTTCATCTACTACTGTAGCGCAGCCCATGCTTTTTTGCGTCATAGTGATTATAGTTTCAGCAAATGATGTACTTTCATAGACTATAGGCAACTTATCTTTACTATGCATTAGATCTTTAACTTTTAATAAATTAGCGCCAATCTTACCACCAGGATGATAGAAACGAAAATCCTCTTTGGTAAAACCTTTAGCTTCCTGTACTGCGACTGTTAATCCATCTCCCAAGGATAGCATCATTAAGCTGGAGGTAGTAGGAGCTGAAATAGACGATGCTTCCTTAATTTCAGGCAATAATAATAAAAAATCACTATTATTTGCTAGAGTAGAATTAGCCCGCATGGTTATTCCAGCAATTTTAACAGCAAACCTTTTACAATAGTTAATAGTATCAAATAACTCCTGAGTTTCTCCAGAGTTTGACAATATAATCACTAGATCACTTGTAGTAATCATGCCAAGATCCCCATGACTCGCTTCCGCCGGGTGAATGTAAAAAGATGAAGTACCGGTAGAAGAAAAGCTGGCGGCTATTTTGCGAGCAATATACCCGCTTTTTCCAATACCAGTTAATATGATTCTGCCTTTGAAACTTACTATATAATTCACTAAGTCATTGCAGGTATGGCTTAAATTTTCCGCTAATTTTCTTATGGCATCTGATTGTTCTAAAATCACTCGCTGCAGAACTTCTAAATGTGACATAGGAACTTTAACTCAAAGTAGGTTTACTGATATTATTTTTGGAATTATATTCAACTAATAACTCCCAATCTATTTTTCCATTATTACAAAATTTTGAAATAAAGCCGACAACTAGGCTATTAATAATTCTTGCATATTCGTTGTTAAATTCTTGATTTCGCTCTTTAGCTCTGTACCCTAGTGGTTGTACTATT
>CAZMMN010000101.1:1456-3769 GCA_964567405.1 uncultured Rickettsiaceae bacterium
TTAAAGATTGCAAGCTTTTTAGTCTAGCATCGTGAAAGGAATCAATATTATTTTCTATAAAATCTATGATTTCTCTATCTTTTATCATTTGATTGCAGCTTGTTTGCTATTAAATCTACATATTCGTGATTAATCTCAATGCCTATTGCTTTTCTCCCTAGCTTGTTGGCGCAAATAAGCGTAGTCCCAGCTCCTGCGAACGGATCTAAAACTATATCGTTTTTTCAGTAAAGAGTTTTATAAACCAACTAGGCAAACTTTCGGGAAATGCAGCACTATGATGCTTATTTGCACATTCGGTAGCAAGGTGCAACACATTTGTCGGGTAAACTATTTCTCTATCCAGCCAGTTTGAAATATTTTTGCCAAAGCCACTACCAACTTTTGATTCATCTCTTATCTTATCTATAGCGCTTAAGTTTTTTAATCGTTGTTTTGCCCAATTACCCCTGGGTACTTTTACATTCTCTTGGAACATTTTAAACTGCTTTTGCTTGGTGAAATGTAATAAGCGTTCCCAGGAGTCCCTAAACCTATTAGGCCATTTACCAGGGTAGCAATTTTTTTTGTGCCAAACATATTCTTCAGTCCATAGCCATCCCTGTTTTTTCATGGCTAAAATAAGTTCGATAACGTAAGTATGTCTTTCTCCGTTATGTACCCGTTCTTTTATGTTTAGAATGAAGGAGCCACTATCTTTTAACACTCTTTTAAATTCACCCGATCTCGGCAAAAACCACTCCACATATTTATCTGGATGTACCCCTCCATAGGTACCCTTTCTCTGGTCAGCATAGGGCGGTGATGTGACGATTAAATCCACCAAGTTATCATTTAAATCTTGCATGATATTAAGACAGTCACCCAAATAAATATTCCAATTTTGAGATAGTGAACTATCCATGATTATTATAAACCTCTGCTTATAATAATCACATATGATGGGCGAAAATATCTATATCATTCCACCCTATTAAGTCTAGCTCAGCCCTGACTGGTAAATGAGCAAAAATTTTACAAGCAATTTCGTAGCGGTTTTCCTTTATTAACATTTCTTTTAAAATGTTTCGGATTTTGTGAAGAAAAAGAACATCTCTAGCGGCATATTCCTTCTGCTCCTTAGTTAACGTTTCACTACCCCAATAAGAAGATTGCTGCTGCTTTGATATTTGAATACCGAGAAGTTCTTGGCATACTATCCGCAAACTGTGTGAGTCAGTGTAGGTTCTAGCTAGTCTTGAAGCTATTTTAGTGCAGAATATATTTTCTAGCTCAATGCCTAAGTAGTGCTTAATAGCTGCTAAGTCAAATCGGGCAAAATGAAATATTTTACAGCGACTTTTATCTAACAGTAACTTCTTTAAATTAGGGGCTGCATAATTCTTATTGTGAAAATTTATAAGATAGGCTGTCCCATTACCATTGCTAAGTTGCAATAAGCAAAGTTTATCGCGGTGTAAGTTTAATCCCATTGTCTCAGTATCAATCGCAAGATCGCCATTGATTATCAAATTATCAGGCAAATCATTTTGAAAAACTATAATTTCTATAACTTCCTCCTAACTAAATTATTTTAGTGTTGTTCTTTATTTTTATTCCTAGTAAATACTTGTTCTTTTGAGGCAGCCATCCCTAGAATATTGCGCACTTGTTGATCTAGCATATCTTTATCTAAAGTCTCTGGTCTAAGCAACTTAACTTTATGCGCTGTTTCAATATGCTCAGCTCTGAGACTTGCTAATTCTGCGGCTGATTTTTCTAACTGCTGGCTAAGCTTAAAATATGCAATAATACCTCTATTACCATAAATAGAGTGAAAGGTAAAATATATTAACAATAAAGAGATAATAATATTAAAAACTATTTTTTTTGATAATCTTACCTTACTAAGAAGGTTGAAGTCTGTCATAAAAATAATCCTCTATTGTTTTATTGTAAAGTTAAAAATAACACGGGGGCGGTAAGTATGATACTATCAAATCTATCTAATACTCCACCATGACCGGGAATAAAATTTCCGCTATCCTTAATTTTAAATTTTCTTTTAAAATAAGAAATAAATAAATCGCTAAGCTGAGCCATTAAAGCAATTGTAATGCTGCTGACCATTAAATAATCGGCGTTAATCAAATAATATTTAGAGATATTAAAGATTTGAGTCTTATCAATTAGCGTCAGTATCACCGCTGCTGAGATAGAGCCGCACACTAATCC
Source organism: uncultured Rickettsiaceae bacterium (assembly GCA_964567405.1). GTDB lineage: Bacteria > Pseudomonadota > Alphaproteobacteria > Rickettsiales > Rickettsiaceae > CAZMMN01. The sequence goes on from CAZMMN010000101.1 coordinate 3,671, forward strand.
GTTCCAAGTTTTATTAGGACTTAAGTAAGGGGCTAGCTTAGGTCCTTTTAATAGCTTTCCGCCTGCCATAGCAAATGTATCTACTGCCCAAATATTGAT
>CAZMMN010000102.1:0-3767 GCA_964567405.1 uncultured Rickettsiaceae bacterium
GCTTGCAAAGCCGCTAATGCCTTGCCCGGTCTTTAGCAGGCTAGCAAAGTGGGACCTAGCCAGCTTCCTGACCTGACCTTGCCGCATTGTTTGCTGATGACGCAGCAAGCTTGCTGCATGTTCTTCCAGCCGCACTCTTTGCGCCAAAGGCAGATGCTCTTTCCATAGCGGGTTAACGCCAGTATCAAAAATAGCATAGGGAGAAACGCGCATAGTTCCAAGGGCTGCCGCCTGCGCAAGCTCGCTCCTGGCATTCAGCAGCATCTCGTCCTTTTCCTGCGGCAGAAGCGAGAGGGCGTTAATGGCAATTGCGCTGTCCTGCAAATGCGCGCTATAGAGCTCCGGACTGTCATAAGTGGCATTCTTTAGCTTTTCTATCGCGGCAAGCGCCATAGAATGCCGCTTGCCATCTATCAGCCTTGCCTCAGTATTGCTGATTTGCTCGGCTAGATGCATGCGGTAGAGGCTGATCTTCTCCTCCAGCCTCCTTTTAGCATATGGGTTCTTGACTGCCCCCAAATGCCTAGCAGCTCTGCTGTCATATTTGCCAAGCGCATACTGCAAGAATGGCTGGTTGTTTTCTAGGAAATCCTCATGCAATTCGTCAAAGGAGGTCAGGCAGCTCAAGCCCCCGGTTTTGTCGTTGCTTGCCACGCTCAAGTTGCTCTGCGCCTGATGCAGATGCTGGCTAGTCTCCGAGACAAAGTCCGACCAAACCTTTGCTGCCTGGACGCTAGCGTCTTTCTGCAGCTTGCGCTCTAAGCAGCCCTTCGCCTCCTCATTAATCTGCAAGCTTAGGCTAGCAATAGCTTGCCATTTCATTATTTCAATATATTTGCTGGTTGCTATGTTGATGGCTGCGGCGCGCTCTCGCTGCCTCCGTTTGCGCTTGCGCTCGCCCCCGCAGCCTTGCCGTTATCCGCTAGGCTGCCAATAAGGCTCAGCTCCTTTAGCCCTTGGAAGACAGAGCCCGCTTGCAGCCAAGGAGCAGCCGCCTTGATGCTGCTAGTCTTCTGCCTGATGGCGTCTTTCTCAAGGCTTGCAAGCCCGGCATTAAAGCTAGAGCGCGGACGCTCATAGAATCCTTGCGCCTCCACCGCACGCGCCTTCATCTCATCCATGTAGGCAGTGTGGCGCAGCAATAGCCCCGCCGAGCAGCTAGAAGTAATGCCGATGCCGCTTTGCAGGATGTTGTAGCCCAGCTGCTGCCTGCTGTGCAATTGCTCTTGCCTGAGCATGTCTACATGATAGCTGCAGATCGCGCTATGCTCCGCCGTCCTCTCCGCCAGCTGCTTGCCGCTGAACCGGGCAGTCTCTCCTTGCGCCCTCAACAAGTAACGTTGCTCCTGCAGAGCCTGCTTCGTCTTCTCCTTGCTCTCCATCAGCTGCGCATAGATGTTTAGCAGTGACGCGCCAGTGGCAAACACCGTCGCCCCGCTCGAAAAAAAGTTCAAAAAGTCAAACATGAGGTCTTGGTTAAGCTTAATTAGCAGTTGAATATGCTTAATTATAACACATATCCACCCTCTAAGAAGCAGGAATATTCATAGCTCATTAGTTTCCCCCTCCCTCAAATTGATTTGTGCGCAGTTGAAAAACTAAATATATTTTTATAGAATTTTATTCTTGCTTAAGCTTTATTAAGTAAAACCCCTAATTCCTTTGAAACATACATTCCATCATGTAAAAATCTTGTTATTTGATCCTGGCTCAACTCGCCAGAAAGTAATTCCGATAATCCAGTCGCGGTCGCATATTTATTCTGGCTAATCAAATAATCTCTATAAATATCCAGTCTCTTTCCTTATATATCAGCTTTAACTGCCTAGCGCGTAACATGAGTAAGAATTCTATTGCTTTTTTCCTTAAATCACGGCTATGGGCTCGTCGTCATTTCCCTTCAAGCAGCATTCCTTATGCCATAATGCAACTAAAGCTAGCATAATCCTTGATTGCTCTAAACATTAGAAGTAGGATAGTTATAGTGCATAACCACTACTAATTTAGAAATATGAGCAAAAAAAAAGTAGTTTTAACCTTGACCGCTCTGTTTGTAAGCAGCATTGCTTTAGCTAGTAACCCTGAAAAGACTATAAATGCCGAAAAATCTATTAATTTTGTAATTACTCCTTCTATAGCTTATAGATACGATGTTTTTAAGTGGTCTATACCTTCGAGTTTTTTTCCGCAAAAGAAACTATCAGAACTTGTTTGGAAAAATCACATTATCCAGCCTAGTCTAAAATTAGAACTTGAACCTAAAGCAAATCAATTTACTTTAGTCAGCCAAGTTAAATATGGGCATATATTGAAAAACCAGAGTAAATCCTGGGATTATGATTGGCATGTGCACCGCGATAGTACAGGCAATGTTATATCAGAACCGGACTCAACAACTAAGGACTCAGCTACGGGTAATATTCTTGATTTATCTGGAGCTATTGGCTATTCAGCAAATTTATTTAAAAATAATTTGCTAATTTTTTATGTCGGTTATGATTACACCGATTATAGAAATAAAAATTATGGTTCTCGTCAATTGATTTATAATGCAAAACCAATGCCATCTGATGAGCTTAGTTGCAAATATAATTATAAGACACACTCTCCGTGGATTGGTCTATCAGTAAACGCCCCTTTAAATGAGAAGTTTGCAATTGCTCCGACAATAAAATTCTATGCTTTTAAACATATCGGTAAGGCTTATTGGATACATAGAAGCGATCTAAAACAGAATCCTAGTTTTAAAAATAGCGCTACAGGGACAGGTGTAGGGTTTGACTTGGATTGTTTGTATAAATATAGCGATAACATGGATTTTAAAATTAATCTGGAAACTAAAAAATTTAAGATGAGCACAGGAGAGGATAAAATGTTTTATAATGCCGCTGCTTTCGGCGGCGAAAGAACAACGATAAAAAAATTGCTTGATCTAAGTTTAATATCTTCTTTAATCAGGGCGGGTTTTAAGTATAAATTATAGTCGATAGGCAATCTTTAGACATGGTAAATTAGTTTCTATATGACGGTTTCAATAATTACCTTCATTTAAAGCTTTCAATTTCATGTACCTTTAAAGCTTGAAGTATAATACACCCAAGAATTCAGACCAAAAAATTTTGTTAGATACGTTTTTTAGGATTTGATGTTACGCATGGAAGTTGAAAAGTGCGGGGGTATAGTCAGCATTTAAAATTCTTGAGAGTTTTTCTGAGGCTATTTTAAAGGCTTAGCTCGTTATTTTATTTGTTCTAAATGCTCCTCTAATTTAGCATTTAACCTGAATATTGCATGAGAGTACTTAAAAACAGTCTTCAATGGCTGGTAAATAAAGAGATTAGAGGGGTATTACTAAAAATTACAAATTGTAATTTTTGACAAATCTCTCTAATGCCTTTGTTTACCAGCTATTGAAGGCTGTTTTTAAGTACTCTCATGCAATATTCGGGTTAAAGAGCTCGTCAAACTTTTTTGTTGACATTTTCTTTCTATATTCAATAAGATTAGGAAGAGAGGCAGCTAAAGCTGTATCTCAAAGTTTAGGGCGCTATTATTCATAGCTTTTATTCTAAATTTAACTTTTAAGCCTCTAAGAAGATTAGAGGCTTTAATCATAAGAATTTGCTGCGCTAAACTTCCTGCTATTACCGCATATAATTTTAGCTATTGCTGCAAGCAGCAAATGCCGCTAATAGCTTTCCTCTATTCCCTATAGCCTGGCAGCAGCTTTGCCTTAGCGTATATCTTCAATATAGAAGCGGGGTGGG
>CAZMMN010000103.1:0-3729 GCA_964567405.1 uncultured Rickettsiaceae bacterium
TAATTAGACCTACCAAAGAAGCTTCATTTACTAAAGATTTCTTAGTTATTTCTTCTTGCTTGTTAACTTTGCTCCGTACTTCTCTAACCACTGATTCCACTAGACCATTATTAACAGAATTATTAACTACTGCAGGATTAGCAGCATTATTAACATGATTTAATATTTGTTGAGGAGTCATTTTAGCTAATTTATTAAACTGCACCTCAACCATTTTTTGAAAATCTCCCGCCTGCTGCTGACTAACGTTAATTGCCGAGCCTTGCCCGTTAGAATTAACTTTATAGATGTTATGAGCAGCTAAAGAGATACTATCTATTGACATATTATTTAATCACTTCTAAAGTTTTTTCCATCATGGATTTGGTCATTTCCATTATATTTAAATTAGCATTATAGCTTATATTTGCCTCCCTTGCATCCGCTGCTTCTATTTCCTTAGAGACGTTAGGAAATTTCACATACCCATTTAAATCTGCCGCGGGATGATTTGGATCGTATTTTAATATGAAAGGCGTCTTTTTATCAAGATCAATTTTTTTTACTGTTACTATATTAGTTTTTACTCTTTTATCATATTTATTTCGAACATACAAAACTTTACGTCGATATGGCTCACCGCCTGGTTGCATAGACGTAGAGAACTCGTTAGCTGTGTTTTCAGCCGCGATTTTCATTCTTTCACTTTGTACCCGATTAGCACTGGCACATGTTTCCATTGCCTTAAGCAAACTATCTCCATCAGCCAATGCCAAGTTGGTCAGCAAGAAAAAATACACTAATAATATATATTTGCTTATCTTCATTTACCTATTCCCAGAATTGTAGGAACTAAAGAATTTATACCCTGATAAGCTGTTAATGCTTTGTTATACTCTGATTGGTTTTGGGAGATTTTTGACATTTGTTGAAAAAGAGAAACATTATTTTGATTTGGCTTCACCTCAAATGAGTCTTCTGCCTGTTTAACCCGGAACTTACTATTTGCTACCTTACGCCCTATCATATGCTTACTTGAAGTTAAGCGCAAAAAGACAGATCTATGAATACCTGCTTGCTTACCTGCCAGTTTATTTATGTTAGCTGGCATTTCTACCTCATTTGCCTTATAGCCTGGGGTATTTAAGTTGGCGACATTCTCAGAAAGCACTTGATGCCGCGCAGAAGTAAGTTCTAAGTAAGAATGTAACAATTCATTAATTGAAGACTTTTTTGGCTGTTCTTGTCCTGCTAAAACAGGAGAAGTTAAAATAGAGACCCAATAAAAGATAGCAGATAATAAAACTAGAGAGCTTTTTAATCTCATTGCCGTATAGTTAAGTTGAGTTTTAAAATATCTATGATGGTAAGGAAAGGATATAATATTTAAAGTAAAATTCCAAGTGTTTTATTAGGATGATTTAAATTTTTTAAGGCTCCTTTACAGCCCTAATAATATTTTCCTTTATATTATTATCTAATTTAGTATTTTAACAAAAAATAATATAATTGCTCTTATTAAAGTGAGTTTACCTAATATTAAAGGCGAATATAGGCTTAACTATAATTTAAGCAATCTGACGTGGTTTAAAGTTGGCGGAGCTGCTGATATACTTTTTAAACCGCTAGACGCAGAAGATTTATCAAGCTTCTTACGACAAAAACAAGAGCAGTTGCCTATAAGCATTTTAGGAGCGGGCTCCAATGTGTTAGTTAGAGATAATGGCATTGAAGGAGTAGTAATAAAGCTAGGCAAGAGCTTTACTAACATAGAGCTCACGGTAGACGGCAATCTAGCTGTGGGGGCAGGATGCTTAAACTTCAGCCTTGCCAAATTTTGTGAGGCTAATTCTATTACTGGGTTTGAGTTTCTAATTGGAATACCTGGCACTATTGGCGGCGGAGTAATTATGAACGCTGGAGCATATGGCAAAGAGTTTAAAGATATAATCCTAGCAGCGGAAGTAATAGACGCTAAAGGTAACATCTTTACTGTTAAATCAACAGATATAGGCTTTAAATACCGGGGCAATAATCTACCAGAGAATGTGATAATCACTAAGGTGATTTTTAAAACCACTAGCGGCGTGCAAAAAGATATTAAGGCTTTGATGGACGAAATTAATGCTAAAAGACTTGCTACTCAGCCAATTAAAGAGCTCACGAGCGGCAGTACTTTTTCTAACCCAGTAGGCGCCTATAAAGCTTGGCAGCTTATTGACGAGGTAGGATTGCGCGGGTACAGAATTGGTGATGCTTCTATTTCAATGATGCATTGCAATTTCATGATTAATCATGGTAAAGCACTCGCTAAAGATCTAGAAGACTTAGGAGAGTTAGTAAGACAAAAAGTATTCGATCGCACTGGAATCAAGTTAGATTGGGAAATAAAAAGAATAGGAAGATATGCCTAATTATCAAACTACTTTCATTAAACATTCACAAGTTAAAATAATAAGCAAAGAAGGAAAGCAGCATATAGCTGTAATAGGCGGGGGCATGTCTGCTGAACGCGAGGTATCTCTAGTTTCTTCTAAGCGAGTAAATGAGGCGCTACTGCAAGCTGGTTACAAGGTTACTTTTATAGATATGGGAGCAGATATTGCCCTCACACTTACAAATATACAGCCCGATATTGTATTTAATTGCCTGCACGGCACTTATGGTGAAGATGGGTGTTTGCCAGGTTTGCTTAATATAATGAGAATTCCATATACTCATAGCGGGGTGCTTGCCTCTGCTCTAGCCTTTGACAAGGTAAAGTCAAAAGAACTATTTAGGGCTAATAATATAAAAACCGCCGAATCTATGCTGGTTCGAAAATCGGATAATCTTAAAAGCGATCCGATCACAAGACCATATGTAGTGAAACCTTTGACTCAAGGCTCAAGTATTGGGGTAGAAATTGTTTTTCCAGAGGATAGCTTTAATTTTGAAGATTATAAGTTTCCTTACGGAGATACCGTAATGGTAGAGAAATACATACCAGGACGCGAATTCCAGGTAGCAGTGCTAAATGGCAAAGCTATTGGAGCACTTGAGATTAAGCTGCTAAAAAGACGTTTTTATGATTATGATAGTAAATATAAAGAAGGATTTGCGGAGCATTTATTGCCTCCACCAATTCCTTCAAATGACCACCACAGGCTACTTGGCTATGCGGAGAAAGCTTATAAAGTGCTTGATTGTCGCGGCATGGGAAGAGTAGAGTTTATTTACTCCCCTTCTCAACAAGAATTTTTCATTTTGGAAGTTAACACCCATACCGGCTTAACTCCCTTATCTAGTTATCCAGAGATAGCAGAGTTTTATGGAATTAGCTTTAGTAATCTGTGTCAAGAACTCTTAAAGACCGCCACTATTGACCAATGAAACAACAAAAGCCCGCAAAAAAAAGCAAAAAGCCAAATATCCCATTCCGTCGTAAAGTAAGTATTCTTTACTACCGAGTTATAAAGATTATAAAACTTACGATGGTTCTTATTGTTGGCTTATTTTTCTTTACTAATTACTTGGATTTTATTAAGCACGAATTTACTTATCACTTTCATGAAATGACTGCTGATCTAGGATGTAAACTTGAAAATGTCCTAATTGAGGGACAGCATAATACACCAGCAGAGTCAATACTTACCACTTTGGATGCTGACACCGGCACACCTCTTCTATCAATTAATATTACTGAAGTGCGAACAAAATTAGAAAATATTGATTTTTCCAATAAACTTTGCGCAGTTTTCGGTTGTGGTG
>CAZMMN010000104.1:0-1560 GCA_964567405.1 uncultured Rickettsiaceae bacterium
TCCATCAATATTGCCCTGGGTTCGGGCAGTCAGATTGCTCTTTTTGTCGCTCCGATACATTGGGAACCTTTACCGTACATCTTTACTAACATCGCATAATCAATATCACAACCAAAAGCATTTTCTACCGCTTCAAGATAAGATTTAAGACCGTCGCTTGTTAGTTGTACTTTTGATGACATTCTAGCCGCTAAGTCTAACATGAAGATGTTAGCACATTCTGCGTCTCTATTACCTACTAACCAAGATGGAATAAGTTTAGTATCTGCACATATTGCAGTCCAAGACCATACATCACCATAACCGAATTGTCCTTTTTTATCTTCGGGGATATTTTTCTCTTTTGAATAGCAGAATGCCCATATTTCATCAACTTGGATTTTCTTGCACGGAAGATTATGAAGAGTTTTATCTTGATATAAAGCGCAAGCTCTACCTACATCAACAAGTAATTTTGTTACCGTATTAATAGATACATCAGCCATACGACTTGTTGAACGAAGACTATTACCTTCAACTAACATATGGATTATTTGAGTACGTTTAGACAATGATAATTTGTTCATCAGGTTGACCTTAAGCATTAAGTTCTGTCTAATAGAATAGAGACTTGTACTTAAACAGTCAAGTATAAAGTTCAGTTTAACTTATTTATTTGGATTTGGTGATAATAGAAAAATAGTTTTTATTAATAGAAATCAACCCTTTTCTTCTATCATTTTCAGCTTTCTTTGCTTCTTCAAACTGTTTTTTTATCTGTCTTTTGGATATCTCATCTATATCATTTATCTGGTTTTGATAATCCATTATGTTTATTTTGTATTTTTTCATTGTCATAATATTCCTCCCTAAGATTTGCTATAAAAATCTGCTGCCCATCTGAAAGACAAAACCACTCTTTATCTCCCAAATCCCTGATAAGTAAAGATAAAATATTAAAAAACTCTTTTTCTTCTTTTTCAAATGTTTTTACAATGTTAAATAAAGTAGTGGCTTCTTCATAATCTATAACAAAACTATGACATGGGTAATCATATATAAGTTTTTCAACACAATAATCTTTTAAGTTTCCTTTCTTTATTCTTGAAGCGTACTTAAAAGCAATATTAATTGCTCTTTGTGTCTCTCCTAATGAGTATGGATCAATTTTTTCAAAAATCTTGCTGTATAATGCTGTACTTAGATTCACGGCTATTTCTGCTGCTGTTTTAGTGGTAATTTGATTGTTACTAGCATCTCTAATTTCAAGTAAATAATCACGAAATGTCGTTAATGCTTTTCTAGCCAAATTATCAATAGCTATAGGTATATTAAGCCCTGACGTTAATTCTTCTAATTCATCATTTTTTCCTTGTTGCACATCTAATGGTCCTAATTCCCCATCTTCTCCCATAAGTATTTCATCAGCACCAAGCGCTATAAGAGTACCAGCACTCTTACAATATCCATTAATTATAAGTTTTAAATTATCATATTTTCTATGAAAAAACTTTATAATTTTATATGCAGCATCTGGATCACCTCCATTTGTATACAATATGAGTACAGCATTAGCTACTT
>CAZMMN010000104.1:1570-3696 GCA_964567405.1 uncultured Rickettsiaceae bacterium
ACGAACTTTAGCGGCCTTTTTAGCTATATCCTTTCTTTGTTTAACTGAAAGACTTATAGCCCTTGCTTTTCCACCTTTAAGCCCCCCTAATCTTCCTAAGGTAACGGCAGCAGGGTTTTTACCATCACTTTGACTCTCTGGTAATTCTTCTTTACCGATAGTTATATCTAATGTAAATTTAGCTAATTGATTTGGATCGCGTGGTCTTTTTGGTTTTTTGCTCATGAATTAAATATAGCAGATTCATACTTAAGCGATCAAGAATAAAAAATAAGATTTAAATTCAAACTGAGGCACTACCCAAAATTCCCATCCCGAAAGTTATCGTTCCTTTGAGTTGCTAGGCGATCTGTCAGCCAGAGATTTAGACCAAAAATCTTCAGCCAATAGGGAAGCTGCGCTAGTCAATTATAATAAATCATTAAAGTTAGCTCAAAAGTATTTTCCTGCAAATTCCATAAATGTTAATAGAATAAAAAATAAAATAAGCAACCTGGGAATGCTAAATTAAAAATCTTTAAAAAAATCAGGATAAAAATGAATTTATGAGTAAATTAGAAGAGAAACAGCCCGAAAAAAATAACCTTGAAGTTATAAATATAAAAGAACCGATTAAACTAAATGCCTTTGCTAAAAAGTTTACTCCTTATACTTTGCCGTCTGGTAAGTTAAATATTGATTTTATTGAATTAAACCAATATAAAAAGTCGCCTAAAGCTCAATTTTTGAAATATCGCGATAAGCAATTTAGTTATGAAGTAAATGTTGAGACCAACACAGGAACGTTAAACCGTCATACTATTGAGATAACGCATTTAGAAAATTGCTTCACTCAAAAGGTAATGGATGTATATACTACGGGTGCTAGTATTGATAAAAGACCTGTGCATGATCACAAATTGTGGCAAAAATTAAATACGCAAGCTCACAGACTCAAATCTGAATTTACTATTGGTTATACTTTAAATGTACGTAATGAACAAGAAGGGATATTAACTTTAACTACTTGCGGGAACGTTCATAAAGGAAGCAAGAAAATTTTATATGGCGGCAGCGGCGATTATACTTTAAAAATCGATCCTGATAGTTTGCTTGTTCGGCAATCAGAAAGCTTTCCATTGTTTAACAAAGGATATTTTTTTGAAAAGCAGCTCAGAGTGAAGGATGCAGGGTTTCAAAGCAAATCTGTGTGGTTTCCTGATAATCATGATGTAAGCGTATGGCTTATTGACGGCAGTCCTATTGGATATATTGGGTTAAATCTGCCAGAAGATATTAAATTTTCTGAGTTGCTTGCCAAAGATAGAATGAGATCGCTGCAAACAGATAATTTTGCAAAAGTGGAGTATGTAGAACCATTCTTATTAGATAGAGAATATCAAGGATTGCATACTGCAAGAAGCAGTAATTTAATTGTAATGAATAAAATGAATAATATGGCTTACGTAAACGTGATGCCACACGGTGATCACCGTATATATCAATTTCAATTTCCCATATCTAAGAAAATCGGCTCTCTTTTAGAGGAAAAACTTTCAAAGAACCTCATTATTATTAAGAGCGAAGATAATTCAATGCTTAATCAATTAAATATAGAGCTTAAACAAGATAAAGCCGTTAATACAGTCATTGCAACTCAAGATAAAGCTATTAATGCAATAGTTGCAACGTGTGATAGAGCTACAGAAACAGAAACTACAGAAGAAAAAAAGGAAGAAGTTACTGAAAAAACTGCAACTGAATTGCCTGCTGTTGAAACTATTAACTCTATTATTGCTCGAGAAAATTTACAATCAATAAAACAAAAAACCGCTAAAATGGAGGAAAAAATAAAAGCTGTAAAAACTTATTTAAGCGACTTGGAAAAGGATTTAAGTGAGGTTAATAGAAAAGTTGAGACTATTGAGAACGCGGTAATGCCTACAAATGAAGAAAATAGTTTGCTTGGCAATGATTGGTGGGGCGAGTTTGATAGTAATTTTTTATAAAGTGATTATAACTCACATTCCCGAGGCAAATTATATAGCTTTTTACTTTGGAAAGAGTTTACTTTGTGCTGATAGCAAATGGGTGCTAACAGCAATTAGCTAGATGAATTGGTAGCATCTGCTAGCAGTGTTGTCTAC
>CAZMMN010000105.1:0-3564 GCA_964567405.1 uncultured Rickettsiaceae bacterium
CACTTTAAGCAAAATAGACAGCTGGACGGTCACTACTCAAGATAAGTCTCTATCTGCCCAGTGGGAACATACGATAGGAGTAACAAAAGACGGCGTAGAAATCTTCACCCTCTCGCAACAACCTACTCTCTCTAATTTACCTACTGTTAATTAGCTCAATAAGGTTTGACAAAAATTAAGTTACCCTTCATATTTAATTCTCTATTAAAGTGAGCTTAGTATGCTTATTGCACAAAAATATAAACTCAGAGCCGAGCAATATCTGAAATCCTATGAAAAAATGCTGCTCCTTCGTCGGTTTGAGGAAAAATGCGGTCAGCTGTACGGCGCAGGTCTAATAGGCGGTTTTTGTCATTTATATATTGGGCAAGAAGCAATTATCACAGGAATAGACCTAGTAAGGCAGCAAGGCGACAGCATGCTCACCAGTTACCGCGATCATGCCCATATTATCCTATCCGGAATAGAGCCTAAATATGTAATGGCTGAGCTAATGGGCAAAGAATCTGGTTGTTCTAAAGGCAAAGGTGGGTCTATGCATATGTTCAATTTGGCTGGCAAGTTTTACGGCGGGCATGGAATAGTGGGCGCTCAGGTGCCAATAGGAACTGGTCTAGCATTTGCAGAGAAATATTTAAATACTGCCAATATTTGCTTTACTTTTTTAGGGGATGGCGCCGTTAACCAAGGGCAAGTTTTTGAAGCTTTTAACATGGCTGCTTTATGGAATTTACCTGTAGTTTATATTATTGAAAATAATGAATATTCGATGGGTACCTCAGTAGAACGTTCTAGCGCAATCACCGACCTATATAAAAAAGGACAGTCTTTTGGCATTCCAGGCTACCAAGTAGATGGGATGGATTTGCAAGCAGTCTACAATTATTCTAAACAAGCGGCAGAATTTGCTAGAAATGAGCAAAAACCTATAATGTTAGAGATGAAAACTTACCGGCACCGCGGACACTCTATGTCTGATCCAGCAAAATATCGGAGTAAAGAAGAAGTAGAGCAATATAAAACGCGCGATTCGCTTGTAGAGGTTAGAAATTATCTACTGCAGCAATCAATCGCCAACGAAGAGGAGCTCAAACAAATAGAGCAAAAAATAAAATCTATTATCACCGAAGCGGTACAATTTTCAGAAAATTCTGATTCACCGGCGGAAAGCGAGCTTTATAGTGATATATTTAAGTTATAGCTTAGCAGTAAATGCGACTGATCCATTTTTAAAGAAGCCATCATGCTCAATGTTCATACTTTTGAAAATTCTTCTAAGTTAGAGAGGGAAAAAGATGAGTTACCTCATCACCTCTTTAACCAAAAACTAATAATGGATGGATTAGAATTGCTTAAGGAAATTCATCATCCTATCATTAAGGCATGCTTTTTTGACCCTCAATATAGAGGAATTCTCGACAAGCAAAATTATGGAAATGAAGGAAAGAATAGAGGACAACGGCGCTCTAACTTGCCGCAAATGGCAGAAAAGTTAATAGCAAATTTTATTAAGGAAATAGATAGGGTATTACTTCCTTCTAGTCATTTGTTTTTATGGGTGGATAAATTTCATCTTTGCCAAGGAGTGCACGGATGGCTTATCAATACTGAATTATCAATAGTAGATTTAATTACTTGGGAAAAGCATAAAATCGGTATGGGCTATAGAACGAGGCGAAAAAGCGAGTATTTGCTAGTTTTACAGAAAAAGCCGGTGCGAGCTAAAGACATATGGACATCTCATAATATTCCTGATGTATGGTCGGAAGAAGTAAAAACTAATTTGCACCCGCACGCTAAGCCAATTAACTTACAGCAAGCGTTAATCGAAAGCGTTACTTTGGAAAATGACATTATATTAGATCCAGCTATGGGCAGCGGCTCGGTTTTGACTGCTTGCCAAAATGCCAATAGACGCTTTGTTGGTTGTGATGTTGGTATCAACTGAATAATAACATCCAATATTTTATTGAAGAATTATTAAAAATAGCTACTCTGAAAGATAATATGATTAAAAAAATAGCTAATTGAAAGGATAGGCTAATTAATGAAGCAGCTAACGGTTCGCGAAGCTTTGCGAGAAGCGATGCAGGAAGAAATGCAAAGAGATGACCGAGTCTTTATCATTGGCGAGGAAGTTGGGCAATATCAGGGAGCTTATAAAGTCACGCAAGGGCTGCTGGAGCAGTTTGGAGCGCGCCGAGTAATAGATGCCCCTATTACCGAACATGGCTTTACTGGTCTTGCAGTAGGAGCCGCTTTTGCGGGTTTACGTCCTATTGTGGAGTTTATGACTTTTAACTTTGCCATGCAAGCTATGGATCAAATAGTTAACTCAGCAGCCAAGACTTATTACATGTCTGGCGGTCAACTAAATTGCCCCATAGTTTTTCGCGGACCTAACGGCGCAGCCGCGCGAGTTGCAGCACAGCACAGCCAGAATTACACAGCTACCTATAGCCATATTCCAGGTCTTAAGGTAATTGCCCCTTATAGTGCGGAGGACGCTAGAGGCTTACTCATTACTGCCATTCGCGATGATAATCCAGTTATCTTCTTGGAAAATGAGGTATTGTACGGTCAAAGCTTTGAAGTAAGCGAGGAAGTAACCCCTATTCCATTCGGACAAGCAAACATAATAACTACAGGCGAAGATGTGACGATAGTTACCTATTCTCTCCAAGTCAATCTTGCTTTACAAGCAGCAACAATTCTGGCAGCGCAAGGAATTAAAGCTGAAGTGATAGACCTGCGCAGCATAAAACCGCTAGATGAACAAGCTATAATAAAGTCAGTTAAGAAAACCAATAGACTAGTAATAGTTGAAGAAGGATGGTTTTTTGCCGGGGTGGGGGCTACGGTAGCAAGCATCATAATGAATAAGGCTTTTGACTATTTAGACGCACCGATAGAAATTGTTAGCGGCAAGGACGTGCCTTTGCCATATGCAGTCAATTTAGAAAAGTTAGCCCTGCCAAGCGCGGAAGAGATAGTAATAGCAGCAAAAAAAGTTTGTTATAAGGAATAATATGCTAATTGAGATAGTTCCAGCTATGTTACATGCGACTATCCTATCATTTGGCTTAATAATGCCGCTAGGGGTACAAAATATTTTTATATTTAATCAAGGTTCCTCTCAACCATCACTTCTATATGCTTTGCCTAGCATGATCACTGCTGCTTGTTGCGATAGCTTGCTAATCCTTTTAGGTATCTCGGGAGTATCGCTATTTGTCTTTGAAATTTTATGGGTAAAAGCCGCAATTTTTTCTGTCGGTAGCTTATTCTTATTTTACATCGGCTATAATATTCTCCAAAAAAACCACACTAGCCCCGAAGACCATAAAATTGCGTTGCCAATTAGAAAACAGATAGTCTTCACAGCTTCCCTATCATTCTTAAATCCTCATGCCATAGTAGATACGATAGTAGTAATCGGCACCAGTGCCATAGCTTTCCTCGCCACAGAGCTGGATGCGCCCAGCATCGAGCAGATTGCCGAAGAATTTCCAACCGGTCGGCGTCTCATAGCAAGCAAAGCCGAGCGCCTCGGCCACCACATCC
>CAZMMN010000106.1:0-3502 GCA_964567405.1 uncultured Rickettsiaceae bacterium
TCATTAGCGAAAATACGGCAACAGAGAAACTGCAAAAGCGGCAAGAGCTTTAAAACCACAAATAAATTCATCAAGGATAAAATCCTAACAAAACTTAACTTTAAACTTACCTCTTCTCAAGCTCAAGTTTTAGAAGAGATAGAAAAAGACCAAGCTTCCCCGCTGCAAATGATGCGTTTATTGCAAGGTGATGTAGGATCAGGGAAAACATTAGTTGCGCTACTCACCGCTATAAATGTAGTACAGGCAAATTCTCAAGCTGCTCTGATGGCTCCTACGGATTTACTGGCGCGGCAGCATTACGAGTTTTTTACCAGCTCATTACAAGATACTGATATAAAGGTTGGCTTGCTAACTGGCAAATTAGCAGCAAGTGAGAAAAAGAAAATTTTACAAGATCTTAGCAATGGCGTTATTAATATTTTGATTGGTACCCACGCTTTATTCCAAGAAAAAGTTACTTTTAAAGATTTGGGCTATGTGGTCATTGATGAGCAACATAAATTTGGAGTAGAACAAAGATTAGGACTAATCGCTAAAAGCTCTGGCGCTGATGTATTAATAATGACCGCCACTCCAATTCCACGCAGCTTAACTCTCGCGATGTTTGGCGATATGAGCGTGTCGCGACTAACTGATAAGCCGCAAAATCGCCTTCCTATTATTACCGCTGCCATGAGTGTTGATAAGATAGAAAGAGCGTTAGCAGCAATCAACAACAAAATTAACAAAGGGGAAAAGATTTACTGGATATGTCCGCTTATCGAACATGCTGAAAAAGATCTAGAAAATCAGGAAAACGAGCGTCTAGAAATAGACGTTTATTCAAGAGCCGCAAATCTTAACGATTTATATGCCGGCAAAGTTGGCATACTACATAGTAGAATGAGCAATGAGCAAAAGGAAGATTTAATGCACCGCTTTAAATTCGGAGAGATACAAATTTTAGTCGCCACCACGGTAGTAGAAGTAGGGATAGACATTCCCGATGCTACATTAATCATAATAGAAAATAGTGAGCGTTTTGGTCTTTCACAACTGCATCAATTACGCGGCAGGGTAGGAAGGGGATACGTGCAATCATATTGCATTTTACTATATAATCATAAAAGATTATCCACCCTCGCTTATCAAAGAATATCTATCTTAAAAAGTAGCAATGACGGGTTCTATATAGCTGAACAGGACTTGGCTTTGAGAGGTAGCGGCGAGATTATAGGCACCAGGCAAAGCGGCGAACCACTATTTTATTTTGCGGATTTAGCTAGAGATACTGATATTCTAATTGAAGTTAATGAAGCTATGCAGAAACTGGAATATGACAAATTTTGGGAATGGCAAATAAAATTATTTACTCGTAATTACTGTCTTCCCGCCAATAACACAATTATTAACTAGCAATTCGATATTTTTCTTCTATGAAAATAAGAATATTTTGAATAATTTATTGACAAATTGGGGTATAAAATGCTATTTGTTTCTTTTGATAAGAGTTAGTAATAATTACTTTCGATTCAATAATTTTATAAAATTTAGATATTAACGTGAAAACTTACTCTGCTAAACCCCATGAAATTACCAAGAAATGGTTGGTTATTGATGCAAAAGACTTAGTATTAGGTAGACTTGCAAGCTCTGTTGCTACTATACTACGCGGCAAACATAAGCCTACTTTTACTCCTCATCTAGATTGTGGGGATAATGTTATTATAATAAATGCTGAGCATATATGTTTAACTGGTAAAAAGTCTAATTTGCGGGATGGCAAAATTTACTATCACCATACCGGTTTTCCTGGTGGAATTAAAGAAACCACTGCGGGTAAAATATTGAGCAGTAAATATCCTGAGCGAGTTATAAAGCTAGCAGTACAAAGAATGATCACTAGAAATACTTTAGGTAGGCAACAAATGGGGAATTTATTTGTTTATGCTGGTGCTTCGCATCCTCATCAAGCCCAACAGCCAGAAATATATGATTTTGCTAGCAAGAACTCTAAAAACAAAAGATAACAATTATGGTAAAAGTAAAAAAAGTTAGCGAAAATACTACTGATAAATCGCCAGAAAAAAAGCCTAAACAACACTCAGAAAAAAAAATAAATTCCAATCGAGTGTATAGCACTGGCAAAAGAAAAAATGCTATTGCTAGAGTATGGATAACCCCTGGCAGCGGCAAGATAATCGTCAACACGAAGAATGTTGAAGAATATTTTCCGCGTGAGACTCATGTAAATTTAATATTGCAACCATTCATAGCCACTAAGACTAGCGGACAATATGATATAGCTTGCTCGGTCAAAGGCGGCGGATGCTCAGGACAGTCTGGCGCAGTGGCGCACGGTATAGCAAGGGCTCTCGATAAAATAGCACCGGCTTTACATCAAGATTTAAGCAAAGGCAAGTTTCTTACTAGAGATCCACGAGTAGTAGAACGCAAAAAATATGGGAAACATAAAGCTCGTAAGAGTACCCAGTTTTCTAAAAGGTAATATTGTTATTGCTAGCCAAATTAAAGTGGTTGAGCTTTTTGCTTGAATTTTCTATAGTAATAGTTAAGAATAACCACTCACATAGTTAAAGCTAGCAAGCATAAATCTTTATGGCGGGGTAGCTCAGGTGGTAGAGCAACGGGGTCATAATCCGTGTGTCGGGGGTTCGATTCCCTCCCTCGCTACCACAGAGTGTATTGCCAAGATGTATCGCTCCCAGTATTAGCCCCCCAAAATATACAAGCAAGAAGCAAAGCAAAAAAAGACAATGAACCCTAAATTTTCATTTATTTGGTCTGCAATAAAGCCATATAAGTATCTATATCTTATCATGATGCTTGCGCCATTTGCAAACGGCGTGTATCCGATTATGTATAATTATGCGGTAAAGCTCTTAATTGATTTATTTGCGCAAAATCACCATATTGCCCTTAACCAAAGCTGGCAATCAATAGCAATATTTGTAGGAGCACAAGTTATCCTTGATGGGGCGTGGCGCATGCATAATTTTGCGCAATTAAAATGTATGCCATATATACTGCAAAGTATATTATATAAAACCTGCAAACATTGTTTCAATTTATCATATACTTATTTTCAAAATAACTTATCTGGTTCTATTGTTGGCAAGATAAAGGGAATTGGCGACAACTATGTAAAAATACATCAAGCGTTTGAATATCAACTTAGCAAGCCATTATTGGTTACAGTATGTTCAGGCATAGCGCTAGCAATTAATAACGCTAAAATCTTCATTTTTATTTTAATATTTACTTTTACTTATTCACCATTAGCCTTTTATTTTTTCACAAAACTTGGCAAAATGGAACAAGAAAGGCAAGATTCATGGTATTATCTATTCGGAACGGTAGCAGATCGAATTGCTAATATCTTCACAATTTTTTCTTTTGCTGCCAAAGCGCGTGAACTACAAAAAATTCAATCTTATTATGAGAATATATACCTCTCGTAAATTAAGAGTTGAAAAGTAGGTGAGGAGATGATATTTAT
>CAZMMN010000107.1:0-3457 GCA_964567405.1 uncultured Rickettsiaceae bacterium
CTGTCAAAAGTAAAGAGCAATCAGGCGGTAATAATGATAACCCAAAATTGCATCAGAAAAACCCAAAAGAATCTCAGAATACTAGCTCTTTTATTAAAAACACGCAGACAGTTGAAGATGCCAACTTAAATAATCAATCAAACAATGACGCAAGGGAAGCAAGGGGAGAAACGGCAAGCGCAAATCACTCTGAGCAACAAAAAACTAGTAAAGATGCCGTCGCTGAGCAAAAGCAAGTAAGAGAACAAAGAGAGCAAGAAGCCAGTAAAGAAACAAATGATCTGCAAGAAACGGGCGATAGTCAAGCAGGGGCTGAAAATAGCCAAGAAATTACCTTACCTGCTCAATTAAATGCTCAAGCCGATATTGCTACGCAGACAATACCACAAGATACTAGCAGCGTTGAAATACAGCAAGAGCAAATACACTCTACTATTACGGATGCCAATGAGCCTGTTCTACTTTCGAACGAACCGCAGAGCCAAGATACATCTGTTAATATTTGGGAAACCACAAATATTAACTCTCTTAACGAGGAGGAGCTAAACCTCTCTAGGGATGACAAAACTGGTAAGCAAACTCAAGACAATGAGCAATTAAAGGAATTAAATACCCAAGCGGACTCTTCGGTAGGGCGCAAAGATAGTAAGCGCAAAGAAAAAGACGACGAAGTAAATAATAGCTCTATTCCCATTAGTTCTATACAAGTGGTTAACGTGCTCCCTCTCACTAATGAAGAGACTACCATCAATGAAAATGAAAGCAGCATAGATAATGTGGTAGACCCTAGCACCCAAGACAGCAGCTTTATAACATCTAACAATTCTCAAAATTTTGAAATAAATAATTTCCAATCAGAAGGAAGTAATCAAAGCGATGTAGCTACTAATATCAATGTTGATAGCACCTTGCCACCGCAAAATAATGCGGCACCAATTCAGCAAGCAGCAGTTTCTGATAATTTTGACCAAGAATTAGCGCAAAAAGAAAGGCAAAACATTAAAAACACCTCAACAAGTTATGATAGAAAAACAAATACAACTTCGCAAGAATCATCAAATAGTTTGCAAGTAAATAACCTGTCAGAGAATCCATTAAATGCAAAGAGCGACTTAACTGATACTGGCTCATTTGAGCAAGATCAGCAAAACTTAAGGCAAGAAGGCAACAATCCCACTTTTACAGTGACGACGAATAACGGCAATCAGCTTGCGATCACGTTTAAGGAAATGCCTAGCCCATCTGCGCAACAAGCGGAAAGAGTACTCTCCCCTAGCGAGCAAATTACTATGGCCGTAAGAGAGGGAAAAGAAAAAGGCAGCAACCACATTTCCGTGAGCTTGTCTCCAGAAGGATTAGGGCAAGTTAATATTGAAATTCAGTCGACCAATGGCAAGCAAACCATCAATATTACTACGACTAACCAGGAAACTCTGCGATTATTAATTCAGGATGCACGCCAACTAGAAAATGCTATAAGCTCTATTACGGACAGTGATGCTTCTTTGAATTTTAACTTACAAGACGGGCAAGGCGGCAGCAATTTTTATCAGCCAGCGGAACAAGGTTTTGCAGCAATTAATGATATTTCTAATACAAATAATTTTACTAACAACAGCGCTAACTACCAAGTTTCGATAACGCCTTTACAACAGGTGGATTTAGAAAATGGTAAAGTCAATATAATAGCTTAAATTAAGAGAAACATATGCCAGGTATCCTAAATAATGGAACAAGTTCTTTAGCTAAGGGTCAGCAGCCTTTTACTACGCTTGACAACATAAAAAGCCAAAAAAACGACTCAGAAAAATGGAAAAAAGAGCTAGAAAAAATGCAAGACTTTGCTATAAAAATGATGATCCAAAGCTCTCAGAACCCCATGTCGATGTTTGGAGAAAGTGGTGATTCAAGTGAGCAAATGACGAAATCGATGAATAATATCATCGAAATTAAGAATTCTGCCATCACGAATCAAACGCTCGAAAAAATAGCCGACAGTATGCAAAACCAAAACACCGTAACAGAGGCGGTAGTTTTGCAAGGTCACCCAATTTCTTATGATGAAAGTACTAAAGACTATTCAGGGACGCCGGTAACTTATAACTACTCGCTAACTAACAACTCAGCCAGTAAGCCAGGAACAATTAATACTTCCATTAATATTTATGATGAAAATGACAGGTTAATTTTTACAGGCAAAGGCTCTAACAAACTTGGCGACCATCAATTTGCGTGGAGTGGGAAAGACAGCAACGGCAAAGACGTAGATCCCGGCAAATATCGTATTAGCGTTAGGGCTACTTCCACTACGGGTAGTGTTAGTGCAACTACCGCATCCAATGGAACAGTTAAAGCTGTAGTGGTAGAAAATGGAGAGGTAAAGCTGCAACTAGAGGATGGCAAAGTAATTGCATCAAATCAAATTACTAAGGTTGAAGCAAGTGAAGAAAGTAAAGAAGCAAACAGTCAATTCACTGCCGCTAATTGTATAGACTGTCTAGGGATGGAGGCAGTGGTAACTACTAAGGATGGAAAAGAACGCAGCGTTACTATTGAAGGGGTGAATAACTCTACCAATACCATTACTAGCGGCGAGGAAAAATTCTCCATCGCAAATATTAAAGAAATCAAAGCGCCTTTTTCAGATGCAAATAATGGCTCCATAGCTACTGCTGGCAACTATATTAGCAAAACTGTCAATTATGAAGCCCAGATCATTAGCTGGAATAACAAGAATTTTGAGCAAAATATTAGGTTATCAGCGCCTCAAGCTGATCACGAATATGTAAACATAGAATTAAAGATATCAAACGAAGCTGAGGAAGAAGTAGCTAAGGTAAAAGTTGAGAAAGATGAGATTGCATATCAAGGCAAAAGATGGAAGCAAGTTCAGTTGAATGAATTAAGCGTTTTATCCCAAGCTCAGGTAAATAAGTTTATGAAAGAGAACTTTGATACAAAAACACTCACGAGAAATCAAAAGAAAATTGTTAATGAATATATTCAGCGAGAAGTTCAAAATGGACAGTTAATTAAAAAGACAGAAGAAAAAGATGAAGTCGCACGCAATGCAACCCAAGGCATTAATATAATTAAATGGAATGGCAAACTAAGCAATGGGGGCAACGCAACCGAAGGAGAGCGGTACAAAGTTGAAGTAGTAGTTACTACTAAAAACACTACCACTAATGCTCTTACTACTGAGTCTCTACCTATAAGCAATATAAGCAAGGTAAAAGAAGTTATCACCCAAGATGGAGAAACTATTTTAGTGCTGACCAATGGCGACAAAATTACGACGGACAAAATTATTGATATTGCCTAAAATAAAAAGCTAATATTTTAAGCTCTTTATCTTATTAGGTTAAGCTTCCTTATTCTTTAACTTTTTTTATCTAATATTTCTTCCCGACTTTGTCATTTTTCAGAGAGTGCATAGGCTGGAAAGGCTTCCCTA
>CAZMMN010000108.1:0-3437 GCA_964567405.1 uncultured Rickettsiaceae bacterium
TTTTTAAGCTAGAACAGAGTTTTTGCCTTTGAATAGGATTAGTGTATCTTAATACCATAGTACCCTACAATTTATGTAATAAAAGGCGTGAAATGCTATTGTGTATGTGTAGTTGAAGTAGTATAAGAATGTATTTTCACCATGCATAATATAATATACTATACCAAATCGCTATGAAAGGGATTTGGTATTACAAAAGCATTCATGGGCGATCTATGCTTTGTATGCTCTATAGGCACTCTTGCCTTGCAACCCTTAATCTACCTTCTAATCTTTCCTTGTCTACTATTAGCTCTATAGTGCATGGCGGTAACATCAAAGCTGAAAGTGATGGAATAAAAGGAGCTAAATTCACTGTTACTCTGTCTAAAAATTGACTTCTATAATATTTGAGTTTAAATAATTATAATAAATTTTTAAATTTTAGGTTTTTACACTGGTATTTTAAAATAGCTAACTTATAATCACATTTCAAATGTTACTAAGTTGTTGGGGTTGTATAGGTAATAATGTATGAATTTTTTCTTGATGTTGTTTGGTTTGTAGAAAGCCTAGGTTATTTTGGTATATTTATAATGACATTTATCGAAAATACTTTTATACCAATTCCAGCTGAAATTACTTTGATACCAGCTGGATATCTTGTGCAAAGAGGTGAAATGCATGGTGTTGCAGTGCTACTAGTTAGTAGTCTTGGTACTTTAGCTGGTTCGACAGCAAATTATTATATTGCATATTTTTTTGGGAGAAAGCTGTTTACCAATAAAGGTAAGTATTTCTTTGTGAATCAGTCCAAATTAGAAAAAATAGAAAAGTTTTTTGCTAGTCATGGGGCTATATCCGTTTTTACTGGCCGATTTTTACCGGGAATTAAGCATTTTATTTCATTTCCTGCTGGTCTTGCCAAAATGGATATTAAAACTTTTTGCTTATATACCTTTGCAGGAGGAGTTATTTGGTGTGCAGTTTTAATATCGCTAGGTTATATGATAGGTGAAAACGAACTATTAATTAAAAAATATCTAAAACAAGTAAATTTTGTCTTTTTAATTTTAGTAAGTGCCATGGTTGTTGCTTACTATATCTGGAAAAAAAGAACTAAAAAAGAGTGAAAATTTAACTTGTTTATCTATGGTTTAAGTTAAAAATTGGGAATAAAAATATAACCTCATCTCTAAGGGGTGACTAAAATATATCGGATTATTATGATTACCAGAATTTGCAGTCTAACATTTAGCGGTGTTGATATAATAGATGTTGATGTTCAGGTTCAAATAACCCCTGGAATGCCAAGTTTTGTTATAGTTGGTTTAGCTGACAAAACTATTGCCGAGTCGAAAGAAAGAGTCCGGGCTGCTCTATCATCAATTGGACTTGCGCTTCCGGCAAAACGAATTGTAGTTAATTTAGCTCCAGCAGATCTTGTAAAAGAAGGGAGTCACTTTGATTTGGCAATCGCTGCAGCTATATTATCGGCAATGGGAGTGTTGCCTAGTGAAGATATGGTAGATTATCTAGTTTTTGGTGAATTATCCTTAGATGGTTCAATTTTACCGGTGCATGGAACTCTACCAGCTGCTATTGGAGCAACAAGCAGAAATAAAGGTGTCATCTGTTCTAAACATAACGGGTCTGAAGCTTCTTGGTCGGGAAATGATAGAATAATTGCAGCAGATAATCTACTTAGCCTAATTAATCATTTTAATGGATCACAACTTTTGGTAAAGCCAGAACCCTTAGTAAGTGATAGATCAATTATTTATCCCGATTTAAAAGACGTAAAAGGGCAAAAAATTGCTAAAAGAGCTTTGGAAATTGCAGCAGCTGGTGGTCATAATATGTTAATGTACGGTCCACCAGGTACCGGTAAATCTATGCTTGCATCAAGGCTGCCAGGTATTTTACCAAAGCTTACTCCGAATGAGATTTTAGAAGTTAGTATCATTGCAAGTATTGCTGGTAATGTAAAAGGGGGATGCTTGAATAATGAGCGGCCATTTAGAGCTCCCCATCATAGCTGTTCAACGCCAGCAATGGTAGGTGGAGGTATAGGTAGAAGGATAAAGCCTGGAGAAATATCACTTGCTCATAATGGTGTATTGTTTTTAGATGAATTACCAGAATTCCCAGTTGGAGTGATAGAGTCTTTAAGACAGCCTATTGAAACTGGAGAAATTCTAGTTTCAAGATCTGGTATGCAGGTAAAATATCCATCAAGATTTCAGTTAGTTGCTGCTATGAATCCATGTAAATGTGGCTATCTTGGGGACGCAAGCAGGGAGTGTAGTAAAGCGCCATCTTGCGCAAATAATTATCAAAGTAAGGTTTCTGGACCAATTCTTGATCGGTTTGATTTACATGTTGAAGTAGCCAGTGAGGATTTTTATGACTTTGACTATATTCAAGAAAACAAACCAGAAGATTCTCAAGCTGTTGCAATGCGAGTGTTTGCTGCTAGAGAAATTCAAGCTAAGCGTTATGAGGGTTACGATATAATGGTTAATAATAATCTAGATGGCCAATTATTAATCGATTATGCTATGCCTGTTGATGAAGGTCGCAATATGCTAAATGAAGCAGCGCAAAAGTTTAAACTTTCAATGCGTGGTTATAATAGAGTTCTAAGAGTGGCAAGAACAATTGCTGATTTAGCTGGTTCTAGTTGTGTAAAAAAAATTCATATTGCCGAAAGTATTAGTTATCGAAAACTCAGTTTTTCGAATGCTGGAACAAGTTTCTTTGAAAATTCACTATAGAAGGAGGAGAATTATGTCAATTAAAAAAAATTTAGCTTATGCATATCAAATTTTAGCAAAATTAGGTATGGATGACCATACTTATACTCATCTTTCAGCTAGGCCTTTAGATGCTAATTATTATTATATAAATCCTTTTGGCTTAAGATTTGAAGAAGTTACAGAAGATAATCTTTTAAAAGTTAGCTTGGATGGTCAAGTTCTTGAGGGCGAAGAATTCCAATATAATAAAACAGGCTATATTATTCATGGTAGTATTTATAAAGCAAGGCCAGATATTGCAGCTATATTCCATTTGCATACAGTTGCCTCTATTGCAGTCTCATGTATGAGGGATGGGTTAATGCCGTTAAGTCAGTGGGCGTTGCATTTTTATGACCAAATTAATTACCATAATTACAATTCACTAGCTTTAGATAATAATGCACATGGTGTTGATCTGGTTCAAGATTTAGCTGATAAAAAAATAATGCTTCTTAGGAATCATGGAATGATTACTTGCGGCAAAACTATACATGAAGCGCTGTTTTATTGCTATCATCTTGAGCTTGCTTGCAAAACACAAGTAGCAGCTTTGTCATCTGGGGTAGAGTTGTTGACTCCGGATAAAGAAATTTGTAAACAAGCTAATTATGATTTACTTAATTTCGAAAAAAATCTGGGTTTTAGAGATTGGCAAGC
>CAZMMN010000109.1:0-3319 GCA_964567405.1 uncultured Rickettsiaceae bacterium
CCAGAAGAAAGACTACTATTAATGAATTGCTAAGGGAAGAATAGGGTTGCTTTAAAGCGCTTTCCGTTCCTAGTCTTTTTTAGTAAAACGCCTGCAACAATTGTATGTCTGCAACACAAGGCAGTTAAAGGTTGCAACAATTCTTTGCATAAGATATGGTGAAAAATAATTATTAAGATAATGGTTTATGGGTTGGAGTAAAGATGAGATATGCAGATTAGCTGCTAAATTAGAGCTGCGGGATGGTATGTATGTCAATCTTGGAATTGGCATGCCTACTAATGTGGTAAATCACATTCCTGAGAATATGAGGGTAATATTTCAAAGTGAGAATGGGATGCTAGGAATGGGCGCGTTCCCGCTGCCAGGTGAGGAAGATGCGGACTTAATTAATGCAGGAAAGCAAACTATAACGGAACTGCCAGAAACTAGCTACTTTGATAGCGCGCAGTCGTTTGGGATGATCAGGGGCTCACATATAAACCTTACCATCCTAGGAGGGTTGCAGGTGTCAAGAGACGGCAGCCTTGCTAACTGGACAGTACCGGGGAAAATGATAAAGGGTATGGGCGGTGCAATGGATTTGGTAGCGAATGTTAAGCGGGTGGTAGTGTTGATGGAGCATCTAACTAAGGATGGCAAAGCAAAGTTATTAAATGAGTGCACCTTACCGCTAACTGGAGAAAAAGTAGTTGATAGAGTTATAACTGACCTAGGGATTTTTGACTTTAGCTCTGAGGGAATGATTTTAGTTGAGAAACCGGCGGATGTAGGAATTGAGGAGATAAAAGCGAAAACAGAAGCATTTTTTACTGTTAGGATAGAATAATAGACAATTATTGGAAAGAAAATGAGAGAAAATCATACATCTGCATCTTACCCTGAGCTGCAAGCACAGCAACTGCCTCCTGAAGCCTTGGTGGTGTTTTTACATGGTCTTGGCTCGGATGGGTATGATCTAATTAGCTTAGCTTCTCTTATGCAAAGTAGGCTATCTGTTGCTCATTTTATATCCCCGCATGGGTTAGAGGAGTATGACATGGCACCTTTTGGCTATCAATGGTTTAGTCTAAAGGATAGAGAGCCAGCCCAGGTGTATAAACTGGCGACTAAGAGCCTACCGATGGTTATGCAAATAATTAGAGAAAAGCAACAAGAGCTTGGGCTAAGTAATAAGCAGACTGTAATAATTGGTTTTTCACAAGGTACAATGATGGGGCTTTATTTGAATCTAGTTCAACAAGATCCATTCGCTGCTGTAGTTGGTTTTTCAGGTCGCCTTATTACACCAGAAAAATGCGTAAATATTACTACTCCTATATGTTTAATCCATGGCGAGCTTGATGAAATTGTTACAGTTAGAGAACTGCACAACATAACATCTTACTTGAACAAACACGCAATACCTCACCAGACTCATATTCTCTCTAACCTTGCTCACTCCATAGATGCTAGAGGGATAGAGATAGCGATTGGATTTATAAAAGATCAGCTTAAAATCTAAGCTGTCTTTAGAGTGTGTAATAATAGCCAAGAAAAAGTAGAATCAATTTTAAGTAAAACGAATTATAAATTAGTTAAGTTCTAACTATTATTCACAATTAAAAGCATTTAAAATATTTACTTCTTGTGGTCTTAAGCAAAAACTGCCGCGTAAATTAACTTTTGCTACAAATTCATTATTTATAGTCAACAGTAAAGTAACTTCCGAATTATTGCTTGATGCCTCAGTATTCTGGCAATTTTCTAAAGTATTAATAATTAATTTTAACTCATCTAGATTGCTTGGGTACAGCTTTAATTTAAAAGTAACTTCTTTAAGGGCGTCTTCCAGCTTGATAAAATTCCTCGCAGTAAGTCTTACCCCTCCCTCATCTTTAAAGGCATCACAATACACTACTATTAGTGCCTTCATACTATCTTCATCACTATACGGCTCTGACTTTTCGGTAGTTTTGTTACTGCTGCTATAGCCGTTATCGCTAGGTTTACCGTTAATTTGCTGCTCTATAGGAATTACTGCTTTAACAGTTAATAGCTTGGCATAATCTTTTAGTGCTTCCTCACTAAATACAGTAACTTCAAAAATCCCAAACTGATCAGAAAGCTGCAAGCTGACAAATCTGCCCCGCGCCGACATTCTAGCATCTTTTTTTTGGACAATCCCCGCAATTTTTATCTGACTGGAGCCCATATCCAATTGGGAGAGCTGACTTGAATTAATGATGTCTATAGTTGGCAAAATATCTTGAAATTCCTTTAAGGGATGGTTATTAATAAATAGTCCTAATACCTCGAACTCTCCATAAGATAAAGGATCGTTACTTAAGGGTTTAGCCTCAATCAGAATGTCGTTTGCTAGTGAGTCAACCTTGATTAAGCTGAATTGAGAAGATTTTTTTTCTTGATCGTGTGAGACAGCGTAAGCCATCAAGTTAGTTACGCTAACAAATAGTTGATACCGATTATTATTTAAACAATCAAAACAGCCTGCCTTAATAAGATTTATGAATAATCGTCGATTAAAAGTTTGCGGCGGGATGCGCTCTACAAAATTGACGATATTTTTAAACATTCCATGATTATTTCGCTCCTTTACTACAATTTCGCTAAAATTTGCGCTAACCCCTTTAATTGCAGACAAGCCGTAAATTATGGAATGCTTTTCCTGTGGGTTAACGGTAAAATGCCCAGCAGAGAGATTAATAGTAGGGGAGATAATCTTAATATGATTATTTTTTGCTTCTTGAATAAAAATATTAATTTTATCCTGGTTATTAATTTCTAGGTTTAAACATGTTGTTAAAAACTCGGTTGGGAAATTTGCTTTTAGATAAGCAGTTTGATAGGAAATTACACCATATGCGGAAGCATGAGCCTTATTAAAACCATATCCGGCAAATTTAGCAACAGTAGCAAAAATGGATTTTGCTTGTTCGCTGGAGATGTTGTTAGAGGTTGCCCCTTTGATAAATAACTCTTGCTGCGCATCCATTTCAGCTTTTATCTTTTTACCCATTGCTCTACGCAGTAAGTCGGCGCTGCCTAGACTATATCCAGCAAGAACTTTAGCGATCTCCAGTACTTGTTCTTGATAGATAATCACTCCATATGTTTCCTCTAATATGGGTTTTAGCAAAGGATGCAAATAATCTGGTTGTTGCTTGCCATGCTTACAAGCAATGTAGATTGGAATATTCTCCATTGGTCCTGGGCGATAAAGGGCACCCAGCGCTATTAAGTCCTGAATACTATCAGGTTTTAGGCGTCTTAGAGCTTCTTTCATCCCTATGCTTTCAAACTGGAATACTCCGACACT
>CAZMMN010000110.1:0-2596 GCA_964567405.1 uncultured Rickettsiaceae bacterium
GTGGTGGAGGAAGATAGCGTGAACAAGAAAATAACTCTCAAGGCACAGAATAGCTTTATCAGCGACTGGGTGCAGCAGAAATATCGCCATGCTTTAGAGCAAGCTTTTGGACTGCAAAACTTTAGTTTTGAGATGGCGGGGCATTAATTGTACTTAAGGGCAAAAAAATATTTTTCAGTTGTGATTTTATTGCCACAACCCGTAAAACCCTCTAACAAAGGAGCAAATAAGGAGCATGGAGAAATTGAGTGGCAAAAGAAATCTAGGAACTGTGGGGGTTACAACCAGCCTGCCCTCTGCTAAGTAAGCAGAGGGTCTGCGGATGCAGGAGGTAGATTAGGGCGGAATTGATAACATTTTTAGGTAGTTTTTTACGGTTTTATGTAGGTTTTTCCTAAGTTTTATAAGGTTTTTGCTAAAAATCTCCCTTTTTTTATAATGGGGGTGGTTAGCAATGAAACTAGGGTACGGGGGGAAATTTAGCTAGCAAATTTCTCGGGGATTAATCCGCTTTAGCAAAACTTTATGAAAGTAACTTATAAGATACAGAGAGGAATAAAAGGATGATAAAGCAATATAATAGTCTTGCCTCGATAGTTACATTGCAATAGCTTATTTATAATTGTAGTTTTTAATAATCAGCATTACCGATAAATAATCTCTATATGGAAGCAACCGCAGGTAAACTTCAAACTAGCTTAACTAAAGAACAAAAGGAAGCGGTAGGTATTCTATCCATTGGGACATTTTTGGAGTATTTCGATCTCATGCTCTATGTGCATATGGCAGTACTGCTTAATGAACTGTTTTTTCCTAAATATGATCCTTTTACCACATCTTTGCTTTCTGCTTTTGCTTTTTGTTCTACTTATCTGCTACGACCTTTCGGGGCTTTAATATTTGGTTACATTGGCGATAATATAGGACGCAAAACCACCGTAGTCATTACCACAGCTATAATGTCTCTAGCATGCTTGGTAATGGCTAATCTGCCTACTTACGCTCAGATAGGCATAGGAGCTTCGGTAGCGATAACTGTTTGCCGGGTAGTGCAAGGAATGTCTTCAATGGGCGAAATGATAGGCGCTGAGTTATATCTTAGCGAATTAATCCCATTGCCTTCTCGCTACTTTATGGTTTCTATAATTGCTGTTTGTTCGTCTCTTGGAATGAGCGGAGCCCTAGCAATTGCTAATTTGGTTAATACGAACGGATTTAATTGGCGCGCTGCTTTTTATTGTGGAGCAGTCGTAGCTTTAATTGGTTTTTTGGCTAGAACTAAGTTAAGAGAAACTAAAGACTTTGTTAACGCTAAGAAACGATTGTTAGAAAATATTGATGACCCTAACCAAACTCCTATCTTGCTGGAAAAAGTTAATAAAAAAACTGCCATTGCCTATTTTTTAATAGAATGCGCCTGGCCAGTCTGGTTTTATTTAGCTTATATTCATTGCGGAGGTCTTTTAAAAGAAAAATTTCATTATTCTGCAGAGCTAATAATCAAACATAATCTGAGTTTATCTTTATTTGACTTAGGCAATTCTTTAATTTTAGCTTATTTAGTATCTCTGATTCATCCGTTAGTGATTCTCAGAATAAAATCAGCCATTTTCTTAGTCTTTATTCTTTTTGTTCCTATCTTACTCAACTATGCATCTACTCCAGAACATTTATTTTACCTCCAATTATGCGTATTATTGGTAGGTCCTACCGGTTATCCAGGGGTAGCGGTCTTTTTTATGCATTTCCCAGTATTTAAGCGTTTTACTTATGCCAGTTTTACCTATGCTTTATCCCGCGCATTAATGTATGTTATTAGTTCATTTGGAGTAGTAGTGTTGGTAAAATATTATAACCACATTGGCTTATTTATGATAATGCTTCCAATTATCATTGGTTACATTTGGGGAATAAAACATTTTATAATGTTAGAGCAGGAAGCTGGTAGCTATCGTCTTTGGATAAGAAATCATAAAAATAAGCTATCTTCTTAATTTTTTCTGGTTTTGAAGAGAATTGATGACAAATGCGGCTTATTATTCTTTCTAGTTTTATGTCTCCTATATATATTGACAAAACAACAAACTGACGCAGCGTTTCTCTGGCGATTTCCTGTTGTTTATGGGGGTTCATACTTTCTAGAGTTTGAATATTATGCAATCTATCAAATAATTTGATCAATAAAACTTCTTTATCATTCTTTTTATAAGCATTATTCAACAACTCCTCCACAGTCCACTTGCTGCCGTCTGGTCTAACGCGAGTAAGTCTATCCACCATTTCTTCTACTCTGCGACCAAACGCATCAAGAAGCATTCCGGCAGTAACCTCGGTATCCTCTACTATATCGTGCAGGATGCTGGCAACTATTACATCTGTTTTAAGATTATAGTCCGCTATCATGTAAGCCACTTCGAGCGGATGGCTGTAGAAAGGCTCACCGCTTTTGCGCATCTGCCCGGCGTGATGCTTCTTAGCCCAAAAAATTGCCTTATCAACGAGCTCCAAATCTATCTGGCACGCTTTGTCTAATCTGCATAACTTATGCACTAGCTTGGTGGAATACATGCAACGTTCGTAATAGCTCATATTTTTT
>CAZMMN010000110.1:2606-3151 GCA_964567405.1 uncultured Rickettsiaceae bacterium
ATATACTTATCAATAATATCTTATTCCTCTACCTTAAGTTGTAAATAACTATTTAGCAGCTTAGTTCTAACATCACTTTGAAATCAGTAAGCATTCTTTTTTAATCTGCTGGCGTGGGGCTATAGAAGCCTTTGTAATAAAGGGATTAGGGGGATGCAAGGGGTGAGAGGAGAAGCAAATTATAGGCTATTTGATAGGCATTTAGCGAAGGTTAAAGCGACTGCCATAAACCAATTTGGCTCACGGGAAGAGCTCCTGAAGTTCCTAGATTCCTTGATCCAATGCGGAAATCTGCTACTAGCGCTTAAAAAGTCACAGTCTCTAAAAAAATTATCGCTGCTAGAAGCAATGCAGCTAATTCACAGCGACAAGTATTTGGCAAAATGCGTAGAGCTAGCGAAGCAAATGGCAACTGAGCATCTTGAGGCGGTACTGTATGATAGAGCCGTCAACGGCTACGAGGAACTGACTTATAACAAAGCTGGAGAGCGTATTGGGCGCAAGAGGAAGTACTGCTCTAAGAGTTTGCTGGAATATTTGAAAGC
>CAZMMN010000111.1:0-3120 GCA_964567405.1 uncultured Rickettsiaceae bacterium
GTACAGTAGTAGAACCTCTAACCTTAGTCTTTTGCTTTCCGGATGCTGATTATAGAGCTTTAAAACAATTATAAATCATTGCACCTCTTTTACTCTACTACTATGCCTCGCTTATTTGATATTGCAAATCCATATTCTTACCACAAAAAGCTATTGAGATTTTGATAATTTGCTTAACATTCTGATATTGTCTTATTTTTATATCATACTGTTTGTTGATAATCTGGTTTAGCCCTATTTTAGCTAAGTGAGTTAAGTCTGCCTCTTTTTTTGTTACCTTATATTCTATGATTATCGCTCTTTCTCCTTTACCCTGCTTTGGAATCATTATAATATCAGCTCTACCAGCTCCTGATTCTGACTCGCTTTCTATTATAAATCCAGGCGTCAGCATGTTAATCAGACCTAGCATAAAGCCACTATAGAATAACTCTGCTTTCTTTTCTCCTGTCTGATAAAAACTAGTGGAATTTTGAAGTAACTCTTGTAACCTTTCTTTGAATTCCTCTATCTTTCCTGCAGGCAGTAAACTAACAAATGAGTAGTAAAGTGAGCTGTCTATGTTTAATTTATTAGTTACCCACTCTAAAACTCTTCTCTCATAAATATACCTTACTTCCTTGTTTGGTACTGATAAAGCATAAATATTTTCCTCTGGTTCAACAGGCGTAGCATTTAAATAGCCACTAAATAACAGCAAGCTAAATAAACCAATTGGCTTATTTATATCATCAAATATAATTTGCTTAGTAATTGGAGTGGTGATACTTTTTCCAGCTGCAAGTTGCTGTAAATTTCCTTGCATTTCATCGTTTACGAGTATTTTATCTATTAAACCAGTACCTCCGCTATCTAGCCAATAATGATCAAGTTCTCCTTCACTGGCTAGACATTGCATAATAGACCAAGGGTTATATATTACCTCCCCACAAAATGTATAGCCATTATACCAGTCTTTAATCTTTTCTTGCTCCGTAAGAGTTGGCATTTTTTTTAGCATCTCATCCACTTCTTCTTGGGTAAAGCCATAGTACTTAGCAAATTTTTTATCTAGCAAAGTATATTCTCGGACATTGTTCAACCCAGAGAATAGCTCAGCTTTTGCTATACGCAAAATGCCTGTAATCACTCCTCGTTCTATCGGTAATTCTGGTGCACCTGTCTCCTTTTTAAAGACTCCTTTCATCATGCCTCTAAAAAGATCTAACACCTTTTGAAATTCCTTTGCATTATTGCCAAAATACTTATAAGCACTGTTAATAGGAGTATCGTACTCATCAATTAGTATCCAAACTTTTCTATTGTAATGCTTGTATAGTAATTTAGCCAAGGTGCTTAAACTATTTTTAATATTATTTGTGTTTATTTCTTCCGATAGGTATAGATCAACCAATGCTTTTTCACGTTGGTTCAGCTTACTGCTATTACTTAAGTAGCTGTGCGCTTCAAATAAGTTACGCAGCTGAGTTCTTATTCCTTGCTCAATATCTTGGCATTCCTCTCCTTCTACATTTTTAAATGTTATAAATATTACTGGAAATTGGCCTTGGTATTCACCAATAACATTAGGGTACTCAGCTATTTTAAGAGGTTTAAGTAATCTTCTCCTACCTGTTACAAGTCCTAAATCAACCTCTCCCCCAATAAATAGTTTATTATTTGCTTTTTGTTCTAGCGGTAATAGATCGCCTTGCTCATCTACTTCTATTTCCAGGAATCTCCTAAGCATATCCATATTAAGACTCTTACCCCAACGTCTTGGGCGAGTGATTAGTATAACATCACTACTATCCTCTATGACTTCTTTAATAAGCAGGCTCTTATCAACAAATATATTACTGTTTAATAATAATTTTTTAAAATCATCACTGCCTACTCTGATTGCAGGTAAGGTTTGATCGTTCAATACTAAATTATTATTCATTTTTCAATTCCTCTAGTAATAATATTATACCTGACTAACTTAGTTTTTTATTTTTTTTATTAGGCTTATGCTAAATAAGATTTTGACTAAAATTTATTCAGCAATAAGCAATAAGTATATTTATTTTAAGCTTATTTTATCTAAATGACTTTTACATTAAAAGGGGCACCAGTACATTTGCTTATTGAATTGCTTAGGTTACCAGCCAATAGGATAAAATGTCTGCACATGCAGGCGATTTCCTACCTTATCAAAAACACACACTACAGCACTGATACCCACAGTTTGTTTGACACCGTTATGCAACCGGATGAAATAATGCCCATTCGGTACTTGTACTGCTATCGTTTCTCTTATATTAGTATTACTGTTTAATAATCTCGTTAGCGCATTTTCAGCCTCAACCGTTTGCAAAGCATGCAAGAATAAAATGTCTTGTTGGTCTTGATCTAAGAATAATCCATGCGCTTCCTTATTAAGCGCTTCATTAGACTCGCTATCCCTTACATGTTCGTTCGAGTGTCCATCATCTTGACTGTCGGAATAAGCTCTTCTTTTATTACACATTTCTAGAATAGCTGCTGCATCACTAATATTAAAAGATCCATTATTAAGCTTTGCAATAATATTCCTAAGTCTTAATGGCGCCTCATAATCAGTAGCGTTTATGCTTAAGCTCTTATTTACACTATTTATACATCTTTTAAATCTTTTTATCTCTTCCTCGCTATTAACTTTTCTCTCATTGAGAGCATTATCTAACCTGGTTAATTTGTCCCTAATTTCTCCCTCTAGCCTTTCATTAATTATGCCATTCAATCCATTTAAATGAGTACGCAATTTATTTATTTCTGCCCTAGAAGATTCTATAAATTCTTCTCTATTTTGGTTTATATGATGTAATTCTAGCTCCTCTTGCCTTTGCTGATAAGCTTGTGCTGCTACTGTGCTAATACCTAGATGTGGCGCTACATCTAATAAATTGCCTATTCCTTCCGAACGACTTTCTGTAGTTTGTGTACCGGATTGTTGTTGAACAGATGCAGACAAGCTAGATGATGAGACACTACCTAGGTCTATGTTCATTCCTGATACGAAATTCATATCCTCCTGGAAGTTATAAGCTAGCGCTTGTGGTAAAGAGGTTTGAGGTAGTATTATTGATTGACCATTAGCTACGCTTTGAGTTTGAACCG
>CAZMMN010000112.1:0-3105 GCA_964567405.1 uncultured Rickettsiaceae bacterium
GCCCTTAGTAAACAGGCGAGGCTGACCATTATTGCTATTGATAGATTCTTCGAGTGGCGGCAAGAAGCTTTCCGATTCTTTCAGATGCTGCGCTACTGTGGCTCCACAACACCTATCGCATGATGTAAAAGTAGAATATTCCGCTAATATCGTTCCATAAACTTTGAATTCTCCTTCAGCTTTATGAAATCTATCGTCCGAATTTATCTTATCTTGCAGGGCAGTAACTACCGCAGATGCAAATTGAGGCGCTTTAAACGATAGAAAAAGAGCTCGCTCGCTGCAAAATGCTTTCTTGCCTTTAACTAGAGCTGGGCTATCTAACGCTTGAATGCCTTTTTCCGATTCATTGTTAAGGGATACCTGAAAAGCAACATCATTTGGATTTTCTACCGTCTCTCCCAGTGAAATTAATGGACTTTTACCCTCTAACTTTACAGAGATTTTTACAAACAATCTTTTATATAATTCAGTTTTCTTATTATGTGGCTCTGATCCTATAACAAATATTAATTCAGATGATACGAAATTTGTCGTATTGTGAGCTTTAGGGTTCTTGGCATATTTGGCGATAGCTTGGCTTACTGAATCAACCCTATGCTTTAAATATGAAAAAACCTCAGTTATCTCTAGCGGCGCATCATTTTTGCTTGAATTATGTTGGCTCAGGTATGTTAAAGTAAACACGCCTTCTTCATTCGCTATGGCAGGCAGCACGCGATAGTGTTTGATTGCTTTATCATTAAACTTTTCTTCTATATCATCATTATACTCTAGGCTTGAATTGCCTAGGGCTTGACTAATAGCCCAAATATTTAAGTTTGCAGACAATTTATACCATTCGCGCTGCATTTTTAAAAGCTCTTGCTGATTCCAGACCTCATTAAACGATTCGATTAGTTCATCAAATTCTTGATCGGCGTTAGATAATATAGATTTTTTCGCTTCGATAAAGAATTGAAGTTTGTCTTTAATTTTCGCAGTCGTCATGGATTGCAATTCTTTTACAGCGCTAGAACAAGCAGCTTTTATAAAGGTATAATCATAAATTGATTGTTCTTTATATTCTGGCTCATTCACCAGCATGCCAACTACAAAATAAGCTAATTCATAATTTAGCCCTTTTTTATTTATTCCAATGCCTGAAGCTTTTGAGGCATCAATGTCTAATACCCCCTCAACCAAATCTTCCATTATGGAATACGTATCCTCTAACAAATCTCCTGCAACCTCAGCAAGTACATTATCATTGCTACAAAAATCAACTAATTTTTTTATATCATTTGGATCGCTAAATACTGGATTGTTAAATATTTCGCGTACCTCCCCAATTTGGTGGAGGGCGTAGCGCATATAAGACGAGGCAACTTTAATTTCCTCCACTTGAAAAAAATCCCGCTGCAATTTCTCACAATAAAAAGAATCCTCAGCGTAATGTAAATTAGCATGCTGAATAACTTCAATGATTTCTGTCAAGTTATTAGATCTACTTACTTGCTCGACTTCTTCAAAGAGAGCAGGACATGTATTGCCTTTGAATTCCATTAAATCCTTTGATGAGATAGCTGTAGCTAGAGCCGTAACAACTCTGCTGGTTATCCCTGGACATTCCTTTTCAAGGAGTTGTAAATCCTCTGGTAAACTTGCAATATGTTGTTCTATAAACTGCTGCTTAGTATCCAATATATTTTTATATGATGCTTTTATATTTTCTGGTAGAGCATCAGCTAGCAAATTCATTAACTGAACTTGCTCTTTAAAGAATACAAAATCTCTTCCTTGAATACTAATTAGAGCTTCCTTTAATTTTGCTATTTTCTTACTATCATCAAAATCGTTATTAAAATGCCAAAATAATTGAGGAACAGTTATAGGAAACATTGTTTGAAGGTGAGGAAAAGCCTCTCTCGCTGACATAGACAAATAATTGTCCATGATCATTTTATATGAAGCGTTATATGACACATTTTTATATAGGTACCCTCTTAGCAAGCCACTATAGTAATCGAATGCTTTGTTGTTTGCTGTCTCTTCCTTATATAAGTTTAGCGCGCACTCTTCCAGTCCGGTATTGTCGCGATCTAGGTATGAAGACCAAACTTTAGGAAGCAATTTTAGCACATCTATTTTTAAATTATTTATAATATGCCTTATTATCTTTCCCTTTACCGAATAAGTTAAAAAGTTTGTTGCTTCTTCGAACAATGGTTGCATATTTGGATCTTGAACAGCAAGAAATATTCTCTCGATTTGTTCTTGAATATCTTTATCTTTTAAAGCAGCAATTTTTGTGAAACTCCTTTCCACATGTTGTTGAAGTTGATACGCAAAAGGCGTATTTTCTGTATGTTCTGTGGGCATTGTAACGTAATCTCCCTATTTTAAATTGCACCATGCTGCCTTCTTACTAACTTTTTAAGCTAAATAATTAAGGGGTAGCATATATATTTAGAGTCTTCATTTAAATTCAATGGTTTTAAACTATGAACGAATTTAAGCTACCAGTAGAGATATATAATAAAATTTTTTAGCAATCTAGTATGCAATACCCATGAAATAATGCGAATAATAACCATTTAATTTAAAGGCATGTGATTAATTAGTAACAGCTAATTAAGTGTGGCGCCCTTAGCCTCGCTCTAGAGTCTTTGCTATTTGCGGCATTATTCTAACATCTTTTTCTACCGACCTTAGCGCTGAAAAGGGCAAACAATACTTAGACGTTTTATCCTTTCAGCAGCCCAAATATTGAAAATGGCTTTTCTCTCTAGCCAATATTTGAGAGCTCTCATTTAGGGCGCAGCAAACTTCCCCATCCTTTTTTGTTAGGACTCGAGCGGAGGCATCTTTCAAATATC
Source organism: uncultured Rickettsiaceae bacterium (assembly GCA_964567405.1). Lineage (GTDB taxonomy): Bacteria > Pseudomonadota > Alphaproteobacteria > Rickettsiales > Rickettsiaceae > CAZMMN01. The sequence continues at coordinate 2,859 of CAZMMN010000112.1, forward strand.
ATCGGCGCTCTTTCTTCTAATAATGCAGGAGATAAGTTGGATTTATTATTTTGGGCATGGTCTAGCAGCTTAACAATTGCTTCTTCCAGTGCTGGAGTTATTGGTATTGGATTTGCCGCGTGAGCGCGCCAGTCAGGGCAAAACCTATCGTAAATATTACAAATTTTAAAATTGCCTTCTAATGGCGGATATTGAGCTAATCTTATAAGCCCCTCCGTTTCTAGCTCAGGATGGTTGTGATAATGGT
>CAZMMN010000113.1:0-3084 GCA_964567405.1 uncultured Rickettsiaceae bacterium
CTCCTATCCTGGCTTTTTCTAAGATTTCAGCAGCAGTAGTTAGCATAGATGAAGAAGGCATGAAACCAATATCTAACGATCCTACCATCGAAGCATGGTTATGCAATATATTAAATCCATTCCAATCATCACGTACTAAATTATATTTCTCGATGATTTGATGAATTAATGCCAGTAAGGCATAGCCGTCTTGCCGGCTATAAAGAGCATCGCCTATTATAAGCATAGGATTTTTAGAGCTAGCTAAAACCTTTGCAAATTCATGCTTACCAGTTAATATGTCGCCAATTATACCAGAACTGCTACCTAGTTCCTCAATCTTATAAGTTTGATCGTCTGCCTGCCCTATTCTGGCTATTTTTAGCTGACCTTGTCTTTGCAATCGTCCTAGACGAGCATTTAGCACCGGCGCTGCTTGTCGCACGTTAGCCCCAATTAATAAGGCTAAATCCGCTCTTTCAATCCCTTCAATAGTAGTATTAAATAAGTAGTTGCCGCGGCTCGATACATCAATCTTATAGTCATATTGATTAGCGCTTAACTGCTCACAGCCAAGAGAATTAAGCAGCCTTTTTAAAATAAACATGGACTCACAGCAAGCAAACAAACCAGCAATCGCAGCTATTTCACCGCCTTTTAGCACCGATAATTTTTCCGCAGTAAAATCTAACGCCTGCTGCCAGCTGCACTCAATTAATTTGCCATTACTACGAATATAAGGTCGATCCAGACGCTGATATTTTAAGCCATCATAGGAAAACCTCGCTTTATCCGACAGCCATTCCTCGTTTATCTCCTCATTGAGTTTGGGTAAAATCCGCATTACCTCCATTCCTTTAGAATCAATGCGAATATTTGAGCCAAGAGCATCTAAGACATCTATCGACTCAGTCTTAGTCAGTTCCCAGCGGCGAGCTTTAAAGGCATAAGGCTTAGAGGTTAAAGCGCCAACTGGGCAAAGATCAATCATATTGCCAGATAATTCTGAGGTTAAGGTGCGTTCTAGGTAAGTTATGATTTCCATATGCTCACCCCTATGCACCGTCCCAAGTTCCTCTACCCCTGCTATTTCAGTTGCAAACCGAACACAGCGCGTACAGTGAATGCAACGTGTCATATGCGTTTTAATTAGCGGTCCCATATATTTATCTTTAACTGCCCGCTTATTTTCCTGAAACCTACTAATGCCTCTACCATATTTAAAAGCTTGATCTTGCAAATCGCACTCTCCTGCTTGATCGCAAATTGGACAATCAAGCGGATGATTAATCAGCAGGAATTCCATTACTCCTTCTCGAGCTTTCTGCACTTTAGGATTATTGGTATGAATGACCATGCCTTCGCTAGCTGGCATCGCGCAAGAGGCAATCAATTTCGGGGCTTTTTCCAGCTCAACCAAGCACATGCGGCAATTGCCAGCAATATTTAGACGCTCATGAAAACAAAAATGTGGTATTTCTTTACCTGCAAGCCGACAAGCTTGCATAACTGTTAATCCCTCTTCTACCTCAATTTCGTGACCATCTATAACTAACTTTGGCATGGCATATTATATATTCGTTACTCAGCTAATTTATCATCTTATTGACTAAGTTAGTGCTTTTCAAGCATAACTTAAATTGTGGCGAGCTAATAACGTCTTTAGTTCTAACTTGAGCTCTTCTAGCCCTTCTTGACTAGCTGATTCACACCTAGCAATAAGGCATGCCGAGGTATTAGAAGCTCTAAGCAGCCACCATCCTTGCGGCGTTGTTACTCGCACCCCATCTATATCCAGGAAACTCATACCGCTATCTTTAATATGCTTTTTTATCTCCTCCATAATGCCAAACTTAGCACTATCAGCAACTGGCACCTTAATTTCTGGACTACTATAGGCTTTTGGTAATTCCTTCAGCATTTCCTCAATAGCAGCAGGATTGCAAGACAGCAGCTCAAGCAAGCGCAGCGCCGCATATATAGCATCATCATAGCCGTAATATTTATCAGCAAAGAATAAATGCCCGCTCATCTCGCCAGCAAGCAAAGCATTTTCTTTCCCCATTTTTTCTTTAATGAAAGAGTGCCCTGTACGGCATAAGACAGGATTGCCGCCCCATAATTTAATTTGGTCAATAACGGCACCGCTGGCTTTCACGTCCATAATAACTGCAGCTCCTTTATTAGCTGCCAAAATATCGCGGGCAAATAAGCACAGTAGTTGATCTCCAAGCAAAAAAGAATTTTTAGTTACTACCGCCAAGCGATCGCCATCCCCATCTAGCCCTATACCAATGTCGCAATTTTCTCTTTTTACCAAATTAATTAGCTCGGTTAAATTTGCTTGGACAGTGGGATCGGGAGGATGACTAGGAAAATTGCCATCAATTTGGCTATTAATAACCAGGTTAGTATTTGCTAGGCTCTTCTTTAACTTTTCTACTATCTCGCCCGTAGCGCCGTTACCACAATCCCAAGCAACTTTTAGATGAGGACTGATTTTAATGCTATCTAGCAATCTATCTATATATTGCGAGGAAAAGTCAATATGTGCTCCCAGCTGAGCTGGTGGTAAGTTTTCATTGGAATTTGCATATGCATGATGCTTCCAATCAATAGAGTTAATTGCCTGCCGCAATTCCTCAATTTGCTCGCCAAAAAATGGCTTGCCATCCATTACCATCTTAAAGCCGTTATCTTCTTTAGGATTATGAGAAGCGGTGATCATAACGCTCGCCGCTGGCTGCAAGACTTTATCCGCGAAATATACTAGAGGCGTCGGCACCAGTCCAAGCGCAACCACCTCTCCTCCCGCTTCAATTATCCCTGTGGATAAAGCATGATATAAAGCCGGCGAACTTAGTCTTCCGTCGCGTCCTATGCATATTGTTTTGTTATTGGCAACAACCACCATTTTAGCAAAGCAAAAGCCTACTTTGTAAGCAGTACATGGCTCTAAGTCATCTACGCTATTACCTCTAATGTCATATAGTCGAAATATTGCTGGGTTAATCATATGTCCTAACGTATCTAAGACTTTATTATAAATTAAGACCTAGGGCAACGCCAATATTTTTAATTATTAAAATATATTGACTTATTTTT
>CAZMMN010000114.1:0-1364 GCA_964567405.1 uncultured Rickettsiaceae bacterium
TAAAATGGAATTAAAATTAAATAAAGTATCTGATTTAACAGATACTGCTGCAGAGAAAATTTTAGGTGCGGCAAAAGCCTATGAGAGCTTAAAGGAACAAGGGCAAATTGCACAAACAGTGAATACAATTTTGCAAAGTGAAACCTCTATTAACACTCACGAGAGCGCAGAGAGTATTGAAGCTTTACTAGAGCGGCAATGTATGCAGCAACTGCTAAGTTGCCCAGAACACACTTTAAAAAATTGCCAAAAAAGTTTAGCACTTGCATCCAACATTGTGCAAAACACACAACTTGCCCTAGAGCAACGAGCGCAAAATGTAACCTTTAAAGAGCTTAATTTAACGACAGGGTACGTTAAAGAGCTTGGATCAAAATATAATATAGACACTAAAGATTGCCTGTTAGATGAATACTTCTTTAAAGAAGTTAAGCAATTACATCAAGAGATGTTAGGCTGGCACAACATTCAGGGTAATTATTGCAGCATCAAAGAACAGCAACATCTAATGGAAAAGTGCGTCTTAACTGAACTTTTATTAGAGCCAGTTAGAGATAAATATTGCGCGGCAAGCCCACATTTATTAGCTCGAGAGCGTGGACGTGATATTGCACTAATAGCTACGAATATCTTACAAAATAACGTCAGCAAACCGCCAAAGATTTTAGATTGCCTTAGGGTGAGCAACCATATTCTAGAAGAACAACGAAATGTTACCAATAAGCAATTGATAGTGCATTATCAGGAGATTTATAACGGGGCCTCACAACAACAGTTACAATTATTGGCCAATCAACATCAAGCCTGTAAATCTCAGACAGGTTTAGTTTTAAATGAAGGTACACAGCAAAAAATCTTAGTTGCAGCTAAAGCATTTGAGACTCTAAGTCAACAAGGCGCTTTGACCTGCGCAATAAAGAATATTGTAGAGAATCAACATCGATGCTCGCTTAAAGAAACCGTGCATAGTGTTGGGGTTGCTTTAGAGCGACAATGTATGAAACAAATGATTATGCAGCCGGAGGTGAAGATAGATCAGGGGCAAAAAACTTTAGATCTAGCTACTAAATCTATTAAAGAGAGCCAAGTTAACCTTGAGAGGCAATTACAGAAATCTATAGAGCTATTAATGCAAGGGCGAGGTCTGTCTAAAGACTTAGAGCGGGAACGTTGAGCTTGCTGTGGCACTTTATTCACCAATGAAAGTGGGAGATTTAGCTAATATTATCTACTTAACTTTTAGATGGCCATGTTTTACCCTAGGCAATCTAATACTAATACCAGTAATAGTATTAGCGTAAAAATTAACATAAATCTTATGTAACAGCTCACGTACCCTATATGGCAACCAGTGCTGGCGGACC
>CAZMMN010000114.1:1374-3037 GCA_964567405.1 uncultured Rickettsiaceae bacterium
CTGTTACGGCCGTGCAAAAATTGGGCACCACCCTGAGCTGTTACAATCTTATAAAGTTAAATTTGCCTAGAATTTTATCCTTGCTTACGGTTTTCTTTTGCATATCTCCACCGCCTTGAAAAATCAGATCGGCACAGCAGGGGCATTGCGTTAAGACGCTGAATATATACGGGCTACTCTAGAATTTTTAGGAGAGAGGCATCACCAGTTGCCCATACGCACCACGTGGCGCATGCCACGACTACTCATTCCTGCTATGCGCTATACCACCCACACAACTATTGGCGTGCGCCAATACAATTTCATCTCACGCTATAACACAAACCTGGCCCTACCAATTTTAAATTAACCAATAAACAATACAACTGTAATTTTTTATAGTATTTTATTGGAATATTTTCATGGCAGATGGATCAATTTTTTGAGCAAAAGGTGGATCAATCTAGGGGCGTATGTATGTGCTAAATTTAATTACTGCCACTTTTGCTCTTAAGCTCATTCCATCGAATGATTAACTCGACTATACCGCATTTAATCTTGCTTTCTTCAATGTCATCAATAATATTAGCAATCATTGAAACATATTGTGGTTGTTGATAGCATTTAGCCAGCATCAGATGACTTTCCACCTCGTCGATAAAGCGATGATAATGGTTGATATGATTTAAAAAAGCATAACGTACGGAGTCTATTTCGTTGTCTAGGTCTAAGTTTATGGTTGTTTTCATGTTTTTCTCTAATAATCTACGCGTTTGGGTATTCTATCATAACAAAATAAAAAATGATACTCATAGTCCGTGGGCGTATAAGCATTTATAATTTAGAATTGCCCAATGCATGAAAAACATCCTTCTCTAATCAAAATTGGGCAGCGTATAAGAGAAATACGTGTAGCAAAAGGCTTTTCCCAGGAAAATTTTGCGGCTGAAGTAGGCTTAGACAGAACATATATCGGTGGTGTAGAAAGAGGAGAAAGGAATATATCTGTTTTGAATTTATTACGCATTGCCAAAGCCCTCAAAGTTGAAGTTGGCGAACTAATTCCACCAATCAAGCAGCTGAAACTGTGACTGCCGAGTTTCAGCAAATGGGGCAATCGAAAAATAAACATCTTGCCTGTCTAAAAGCTTCATACCAGGCATTAGAAAATTTTGTGCCAATGCTGAGTTTAACTATCAAGGCAGCTAGCTGCCCTTTCGCGCAATCCTACCAACCGGCAAGCATAAATTGACATTTGACATAGCATTGTTAGTATAGTCACTAGGAGAAACGTAAGAGGCCAAAAAAGTTGCCATTAACTAATGCAGAGAAAAAATTAATTATTGACATTGATCATCGCGTTAATAAGATCCTATTTAATAGCGGTAACGATAGGGAATTACTTGAATATGCAGCTCACCTTTTAAAGAATAATAACTTGAAAAGGATTTTAGGTTCAGTTGAGGATGAGGAATTAGATACATTTTGCGATCGCTATACTGGTTTTCATGTGATTATGAAATTATTAGAGCAATTAGCGTGGTGTGCCTCTGAAGGTATAGCGCCAAAAGATACCGATAAACTTTTGTCCCGTTGGAGAGAAGATCACTTGGAGCAAGCAGAACCACAGGGCAATGCTATTACTGATGAATTAAACCAGGTAATGACCTCAGCATTATTTCAG
>CAZMMN010000115.1:0-3007 GCA_964567405.1 uncultured Rickettsiaceae bacterium
TATTTTTGAGCTCTGCATCGTTGCCATAACTAAACTTAAGGCTTGTCTTTGTCCACCTGAAAGTCTCTGCACTTCATCCGCAAGTCGTAATTCTAGTCCTAATTCTAATTCTTTAAGAATTTCTTTGAATTGTTGTTTTAAATCTGGGGTAACACAGCGCCTTAAGCCTCGCGCTTTACCGCGCTTAAATGCTAGGCTCATATTTTCTTCAATAGTAAGATTGGCAAAAGTACCGGCAGCAGGGTCTTGAAATACTCTAGCTATTAAATGAGAACGTTCATGCGTAGTTAATTTAGCAACATTTTTCTTATCAATAAATATACTGCCCTGATCAGGAAGAATATCGCCTGCTAATATGTTCATTAAAGTTGACTTACCAGCACCATTACCTCCGATAATAGTAACGAACTCCCCCTCTAATATTTTTAAATTAACATTTTTTAGAACATTTTTTTCTAGTTTTGTTCCTTTGTTAAGAACGACGCTTACATTTTGTAACTCTAACAATCTTACCTCTTTAACTTTGGCAATGTTAATGAAAATAATATTATTACAGCCGTAAGTAAATTTAAGTCTGAAGCTTCCAGCCCTATATAACTTGCATTTAATGCAAGTCCAATGACTAGCCTATAAATAACTGAGCCAACCATACAAGCAATTAAGCTAATGAATATTTTATTAGACTTTATTAGCGCCTCTCCAATCATAATTGCTGCCAGCCCTGCGATAATGGTGCCGTTCCCCATAGCAATATCTGCAAATCCTTGTGATTGAGCAAATAAAGCTCCAGACACACTAACAAGAGCATTACTCAATGCTAGTGCAATAATTTTTACCCTATTAACTTTTATCCCATAGGTTAAGCTCAGCATGGGATTGATGCCAGCTCCCCTAATGCTAAGACCAAATTCAGTAGCAAAAAATCTATTAAGAACTAAAATAACTAATGAAACTATTAATAAACACGTAATTATAACTGAATTACAAATGAAGAGTATATTCTCATTGAGAATTGTTATGTTAGGCTTACCCATTATTCTTAAATTTACGGAATATAAAGCAGTCATAGTTAGAATACTCGCCAACAAACTCAATATCTGCCATTTTACATTAAGATAACCAGTGACACTACCGGCAACAGCTCCACTTAAAGCAGCAATAATCAGCGCTAGTAATGGCGAATAATCATGAATGATTAAAGTAGCAGAGACAGCAGCTCCTAGCGTAAAACTACCATCAACAGTTAAATCAGGAAAATCAAGAATTCTAAAAGAAATATATATTCCGATTGCCGCTAACGCATATATTAATCCAATCTCTAATGAACTTAAGATTTGCAGCTGATTCATACCATCTACTTACTGTCCAAGTTGTAAATCTGGTGGTATTGTAATACCAAGCATCCTCGCCGTTTGATGATTAATTTTTAGCGTATTTACTTTTGGTTGGGCAATATTTGGGCTTACCTCTACGCCTTGAATAATATCAGCAATCATATTGCCAAGCTGTACTCCTGTATTAAAATAATCACAGCCTAAAGCTAGTAGCACTCCTTTATCAGCTAAGCTTGGGTCACTAGCAATAATAGGAATTTTAGATTTGAGACTGGTTTGGACGATAATATCAATTGCCGATACTATCATGTTATCTTTAGGGACATAGATAGCGTCTACTTTACCAGTTAACTTTTGCATGGCAATCTTAATGTTACTAAGCGAGTCAATTGCTACTTTTTTGACTTCTATATTTCTCTTTTTGGCTTCTTTTTCTATATCTTTTATAGTTTCTATAGAATTATTCTCTCCCGGATTAAAAATAATTCCTATATTTTTTAGCTGGGGTAAAGTCTTAATTGAAGCCGTTAGCAATTTATCTATCGGTGACCAATCAGTAACCCCTATAATGTTTTGCCCCTTAGTTAGCCCAGCCGATTGCGGATCGCTAATTGCCACAAACGCTAAGGTTGTTTGAGGGGATCTAGCCTTATTTATGCTTTGCGCTGCTGGGGTTGCAATCCCAATCATAACTTTAGGTTTGAGAGATGCATGATACTTTGCAATCTGTATGCTGGTGGCAATACTACCTTGAGCATTCGCTGCTATTATCTCTAGATGCTTTGGCAGCAAACTCCTGTCCTCTAAAGCCTGTTTAATGCCCATTTGAGCAGCATCTAGTGCTGGATGGTTAACAAACTGATTAATAGTAATTAATATTTTTTCTTCTGCGAAACTCCAACAACAATTGCTAAACATTAACGCAGCTATAACTAGCAACCTTTTCATCTCCAGCGGATTATTATTAATTTTAATAAGAATTATACAACTAACCAACATTTAAATCTAGTTAGTAGATATACTTTTTAACTTGAATAGTTCACGAGTTTCGCTAAAAGAGCTAACTTAACCTCAGTTCGATATAAGGAGGGTGATAGAAGGTAGGGAGGAAAGGGGTTGTAAAAGATAGGGAAGCAAACATAAGTTGCCTATTTCAATTACAGCTTAAAATTAGTAACTTATTTCACTTCCCTATCTTCTGCAAACCCTTTCCTCCCTACCTTCTATCACCCTCCTTATATGTAGATTGTAATCAGCTATTGACCCCTTTGAGGCAAAAAATGTAATCAAAATTGACCCCCTAAATAAGTATAGTAAAAACAGTTGAATTAGGTTACAGCAAAGAAAGCGCATATGGAGGGATATAATTCATTAAATTCAGAAAAGCTGCTTTTAATCCATCTTTTCATATTAGCCCAAAATTTTTCTATAGGATTTAAATCGGGAGAATAAGGAGGAAGGAATAATATTTTGCATCCCATTGACTCTATTAGCTCTTTTGTCTTCTTAGACTTATGAAATGATGCATTATCCATCACTACCACTTGCCCTGCTTTAAGCTCTTTAATTAAAAATTGCTCTACCCAGTTCTCAAATAATTCTGTATCACAGGTTCCATATTTTCCTTTGGAATATCTTGTATGGTTTCTTGATATTTTATTCGCTCTTCTTCT
>CAZMMN010000116.1:0-3000 GCA_964567405.1 uncultured Rickettsiaceae bacterium
AATGATTCGGTAATTAAATCTGTGAACTGACAAATATATTCAATATTATTAAATATATCTTGTTCTTCTGAATTCTTAATTATATCTTCTTCGTTTGCAGAATTCTTAGCATCATCTGTAGTTTGCATACTATATTACTAACTTGCCAAAACACGCTTTTACTACTTTTACACTAGAAAATCAATATTTCTCGTAGTAGACTAATTGTAAAATATTTCTAAAAAGCATGAAACGCTACTTAAAGTCACTTTTCTTAACAGAAATAATATCAGGACTAGCTCTAACCTTTAAATATCTACTCAAGCCTAAAGTAACTATCAATTACCCCTATGTTAAAAGTCAGGTTAGCCCACGCTTTAAGGGTGAGCATGCTTTAAGGCGCTATGCTAATGGCGAAGAAAGGTGTATTGGTTGCAAGTTATGCGAGGCTATCTGTCCAGCTCAAGCAATCGTGATGGAGGTAGGAGAAAGAGAAGACGGCAGTAGGCGCACCACCAAATATGATATTGATATGACAAAATGCATCTATTGCGGCTTATGTCAAGAATCATGCCCGGTCGATGCAATAGTAGAAGGTCCAAATTTTGAGTTTGCCACTGAAACTCATCAAGAGCTTTTATATAATAAAGAGCGCCTGCTCAAAAATGGCGAGATATGGGAACAACAATTAGCTAAAAAACTCAAGGCTGATTATCCTTATAAATAATACGTGCCTTTATAGTTTAGGTAAGTTTTTCTCAATGGTTTTTATTAATTTTGCTGAACCAGGAGAAGTGAAAGAGGTAAACCATGCTACTGGTTTACCCTCCGGGCTAATTATATATTTATAAAAGTTCCATTGCGGTCCTGATAATCTTCCAAAACTTTCTTTAGTCCACTTGAAGAAAGGATGAGAGTTTGCACCGCTTACCGGTAATTTTTCGGTTAGTAAAAAAGAAATATTAAAATTTACCTGGCAAAAACTAGCGATTTCTTTATTAGAACCAGGTTCTTGGCTACCAAAATCATTGCTAGGAATTGCTATTACTATTAACCCTTTATCTTTATATTTCTGCCAAATTTCCTCTAATTCCGCGTACTGCTTAGTAAAGCCACACAAAGAGGCGGTATTTACTATTAATATAAGCTTTCCTTTATAATCATTAAGCTTGATGGTTTTTTGCCCATTAATTGCCTTAAACTCAAAATCATAAATATTATCTGCCATCACGCTATTACTCAGAAAAACTAAAATTAACAAAAATATTGCTTTAATCATTATTAACCGATTGTATGAAATAGCGCAAGTAACCACTAGTAGCTATAAAGCTTAGCAGAGAATAAATAATTGCGATATCTAAATATGAGCTATTAACATTAAAAGAGCCAAGAAAAGCTATAAATAAAGCCACCAAATTAGTTAAAGAACTCAGAAATAATAATTTAATAAAAATATTTGTGCTTAAACATAATCTGATGACCATAAAGGAAATCAGTAGTAACAGCAAAAATAAACATATGACCAACATTTATCCTTACGATTTATCCAACTTATTAATGTAATATTGTTGAATGATAGACAAAATATTATTCCACGACCAATAAATTAATAATCCAGCAGGAAAACTGCTAAACATTACCAAGAAAATAAGCGGCATTAATTTCATTACCTGGGCTTGTACAGGATCCGCTGGCGGTGGACTCATTGTTTGCTGCAAGAACATAGTAATAGCCATGAATATTGGCCATATCCCAATCATAAGAAACGAGGGAGGAGTAAAAGGCAATAAGCCAAACAAGTTAAAAATTGAGGTAGGGTCAGGCGCTGATAAATCTTGAATCCAACCAAAAAATGGCGCGTGACGCATTTCAATAGTTACATAAAGAACTTTATATAAAGAAAAAAACACCGGGATTTGCACAAATAACGGCAAGCACCCAGAAACTGGATTAACTTTTTCCCTTCTATATAATTCCATAATTTCTTGATTTAGTTTTGTCTTATTATCCTTATATAAGGTTTTTATTCTTTCAATTTCGGGCTGTAATTTCTTCATCCTTTTCATCGCCCGATAAGATTTATTAGCCAAAGTAAACATTAAAAGCTTGATAAGCACGGTAACAATGAGGATGCTAACGCCAAAATTGCCTACATAACGATAAAAAAAGCTTAAGGCATTAAATACTGGTTTAGTTAAGATATAAAACCAGCCAAAGTCGATAGCTCGATCAAAAAGGCGTATATTATTTTGTTTCTCATATTTGTCTAACAAATCAACCTTTTTTGCACCCGCAAAAAGTCGGTGAGTGACTGTCAAACTCTCCCCATCTCTTATAAGTTGATTAGGAGAGACAAAATCTATCTGAAACTTATCTTTACCACCTTTGAGAGCATAATTGACATTCGAACTATAACTACCTGCTTGATCCGGAACAAACGCCGCCAGCCAGTATTTATCGGTAATACCAATCCAGTCAACTATTGACTGAGAAATTTGCTGCATCTTTTTATCTTTGATATCATCATATGAATATTCTTTAAGCTGTCCTTCAATTACTGCAATTGGTCCTTGGTGCAAAATATTAACTGCTTTCTCGCTAGAAGCATAATTACGGTTAATTAATCCATAATTTTGAAGGGAAATATCTTTGCCGCTCTTGTTAGTGATAATTTGCTTGATAGTGAATAAGTAATGATTGTCTAAAGTGATATTTACCCTAAATTCAAGACCATTGGGATTTGTCCAGCTAAAATTTACTGGCTGATTAGTTGATAGTTCGCTGCTGTCGGCTACCCACTGCGTTTCGCTAGTAGGAATAACAATATCCGGTGAATTGCTAAGCCAGCCAATTTCTGCAAAATAAGCATTATCAGTGCCTGTAGGCGAAAACAGCTCTACATCCTTACTATTAGATGATAAATCTTGTTTATAGCCAAGCAAAGTCAAATTATCAAACCGTAAGCCTTTGATAGCAATAGAACCGTTAAGCAATTCAGATTTAATGGCAACACGCTTTATA